>CAZDAP010000215.1:0-2524 GCA_964503585.1 uncultured Lachnobacterium sp.
AGGCCGCCTCGTATCAGTGGAAGGCAGAACGCAGACTGCGGTTACCCACCTAGCAATTGCTAGGCGTCTAAATTGTAGGAACCGGCATTTTGGGTATTTTACATAAGTGTATAAAACAAAAGATAAAACATATAATATACCAAGGAAAAGGAGTTGCTATGCTAGCGACTCCTTTTTACAATGAAAGATATAGGTGGTATATATGAATTTTGATCCAAAATATAAGAAAATAACTGCTATCATTTTATTGGTTGTAGGAATTTGCCTTATTTTAACAGGACTAATCCTAACAAAACAAATGAAAACTACAAATGCAGAAGAGGGAAAGTATTGGTTTTTTGAAGAATCTGTTTCTACGGGACAACCTGTTCTATTAGAAGATGCATTTATTGTATCTGTTACAGAGGATAAATTTACCTTTCTTTATGATTATATGACATATGAAGTAGAAGGAAAATTATCAGAAACATATTTTGGCGTAGCTAATATAACAATAGAAGGGGAAAAAGTAGGAAAAATAAGTATAAAACCAGATTCTATGGAAGATGTATTATCTGCTTACACAAACAAAACTATTACATTAAAAAACAATGGTATGTGGAATCGTAAAGAAGTATTACCAATTTATTATGTAATGGATAATCAGGTCACTCAAGTAGATTGGAATAAGACAATTATTGGTGTATCGAATTTGGAATATGTATTAGATAATGGTGTCATTAGTGCGATTCTAATAAAAGAAGAAACACTTCCAACAGATATCCGTGTTGTTATAAAAAATGGAAGTGATATCTTCTATAATAATGTATATATTAAAACACGTTCGAATGGTGCAGTCATTGATGCAAATGCATACTTTACAGCGAATGGTGGGACGAAGTTATCTTTAAAAGATGGATTCGGTTTAGAAATATGCGATAGTACTGGAAATCCTTTAGATACTCCTTTTGAAGGATATTTGCATGTATATGCAACAGAAAATGGATATGTGCTAGTAAATGAATTGGAAATGGAAACCTATTTAAAATATGTAGTTCCTTCTGAAATGCAGATTTCATTTGGGCAAGAGGCATTAAAAGCACAAGCAGTTTGCGCTAGAACATTTGCATATTCCCAGATGCATAACCAGACATATGCAGCGTATGGGGCGAATATTGATGATAGCACTGCTTTTCAGGCATATCATAATACTACACGATACCTTGAAAGTGATACAGCTGTAGACGAAACAGCGGGAGAAGTGATTACTTGTAATGGAGCGCTGATTACCTGTTATTATTATTCTACAAGTCCAGGTGTAACCAATGATATGACTACATGGGAGAGTGCGAATACAGATTATATAGCATGTAGTGGTTTCGAATTTTCAAATGGTTTGAACCTACAAATAGAATCTGATTTTTCGAAGTTCATTAATCAGCAAACAGAGTGTTTTGATTCAGCATCCTCTTTTTATCGATGGAAATCTGTATTAGATACTTCTATTATAAAAGATGAATCAAAAGGTGCATTACAGAATATTTCTATAAAAAGCCGTAACGAAGCTGGATATATTACTGCAATAGAACTACAATATGCAAATGCTAGTGAAATACTAAAAAATGAAAATGAGATCCGCACAGTATTAGGTGCATATCAGACGGAAATTATTTTAAATAATGAACAAGTCAGAACGGATTTATCTATGGTGCCAAGTGCATGCTTTGAGGTTGCAGAAGTAACAGAAGGCAAAATCGTACTTCGTGGTGGCGGATTTGGTCACGGAATTGGTATGAGCCAGTATGGTGCAAAAGCCATGGCAGAATATGGGTATAGTTATAAAGATATTATTGCATATTATTATGAAAATGTTGAAGTGGTAAAACAAATTGCTTGAATTTTAAAGTGTAATGTGTTAGGATATTAAAAGATTTTGAAAAAGGCTATGAATGTGTTTAGTAAGTGATAATTATCTTTCAGAGAGAGGAAATCATCGGCTGTAAGTTTCCTTAAGCACTGATTATCTACTGAATTTCCCACAGGAGCTGCTTGAATGAAATTAGGTTAGTTTGAATCTGAAAATATAAAAATTAGTTCAAGACGAGTCACTGCACGTTACGCAGTCAATGAGAGTCCACGTATTATGTGGGAATCAGGGTGGTATCGCGGATTATAGATGAAACTATATGTTCGTCCCTATGTTTTAGGGACGAACTATTTTTTTGCCTTAAAACACAACCAAACGAAAATAATTATAGAAAAGGAGCACATGCAATGAACGCAAATTTGGAAGCAATTAAGCAGGAAATTATTGCAGGAGCAGAAGAATTAAATTCTTCTAAAGAAGTGTATGAATTCAAGAAAAAATTCTTGGATGGAAAGACTGGTAAAATTGGTCTTTTAATGAAAGAGATGAAAAACATCCCTAATGAAGAAAAAGCAGCTTATGGTAAAGGTGTAAATGAATTAAAAGCTTGGGCTTTGGAATTTTTAGGCGGTCTTGATGAAAAGATGAAAGCAAAAGAATTACAGGCTAGATACGAAG
>CAZDAP010000216.1:0-2509 GCA_964503585.1 uncultured Lachnobacterium sp.
GCCTTTCAAAAGTTCTAGGCTGTACAATGGAAGACTTGATTGAATTGTTGTAGTAGAACAAAGATTGCGCAAAGCGCAATCTCCGCGCGCGAGCGGTGTTGCAAAGCAACTATTTTCTTCTCCGCGAGCTGCGCATCGTTTGCACGTAGTGCATTTTTATATATAATAACACTAAATTTCTTTATACTCAATTCCAATCATGGTAAGCCCATGTGCTGGTGCTGTAGGACCTGCACTCTGTCTATCTGTAGCTTCCAGCATTTCCAAAATTGCTTCTGGTTTTCGCTTCCCTGCTCCCACTTCAATAAGTGTTCCTGCAATGATGCGAACCATATTATAAAGAAATCCATTTCCTGTTACCCGAATATGAATCTCATCTTCTTTCTGTGAAACAGTACAACTGTATATTGTGCGAATCGTAGTTTCCACCTGTGCATGCACCGAACAGAAACTCTTGAAATCATGTTCCCCTTCTAGATAAGCGGCCGCCTTCTGCATCGCCTCTACATCCATATCATAATGATAAAAAAACGTATTCAAACGTCTCGTAGGATCACGAAAATCACGATTTAAAATACGATACTCATACGTCTTACTACTTTTTCCTGCCCTTGGATGAAAATCTGCTGCCACCTCACACGAATTTTGTACCACGATATCTTCTGGCAAGCGGGTATTTAGTGCAAAACTTATCTTTTCGGCTGGCATACGGGTATTCGTATCAAATACACAGACATTTCCAAGAGAATGTACCCCTGCGTCGGTACGACTGGCACCCGTAACCTGTATTTCTTCCCCTAACAAATCATATAAGGCTTCATTCAATTTTTGTTCTATCGTAACCGCATTTTTCTGCAGCTGCCAACCACTATAGTTTGTGCCATCGTAGGCTACAATCATTTTTACTCGTTTCATAATTCACCTACTGTGGAAACGGTACAATACTCGCCGCCACTATAACCACTACTAAAAATGCGATTACTACTAAATAAGATACGCGATCTCTTTTTTCGTATTTCAATGGTTTCATCTTGGTACGGCCTTCGCCACCATTATAACATCTGGCTTCCATCGCCATTGCTAAATCCTCTGCTCTACGAAATGCAGATACAAAAAGGGGAACCAAAAGTGGCACCATTGCTTTTGCTTTTTGAATTAAATTACCATTCTCAAAATCTGCACCACGTGCCATCTGTGCTTTCATGATTTTGTCGGTCTCTTCGATTAAGATTGGAATAAAACGAAGAGCGATGGACATCATCATAGCAATGGAATGTACTGGTACATTGATTTTGTTCAGTGGCGCCAAAGCCGTTTCCAAACCACTGGTCAACTGGTTTGGTGTTGTGGTCAATGTCATAAGGGATGTACCCAAAATCAGATAAATTAAACGAATGGTCATCACGATTGCATTAACAATCCCCTTATCTGAAATCTGAAGGCTACCCCATTTCCAAAATACGATATCCCCTGGTGTTCCCAAAAGATTAAAAATGGAGGTAATCAAAATCAATACTACGATTGCTTTTAATCCCCTTGCCATAAACTGAAATGGAACCTTTGATATTTTTATAATTGCATATAAAAATCCAGTCACTAATGCCAAACCTAAAATCCCTTTAAAACTGAACAGGGCAATTACATAAATGACTGTGGCAAACAATTTTACACGTGGGTCAAGTTTATGCAGCACCGAATCCGCTGGATAATACTGACCGATGGTAATATCTCGAATCATTCTTAAACCTCTATCAATAAATCTTAAACTCTAAATATTCGAAACGACACCCGTTTACTTTAGAGCCTTTAAAATACTTTCCTTTGCTTCTTCTATGGTTGTTGCATCTAAATCTACAGGCAAGCCTTTTTCCTTTAATTCATGCATCAAATACGTTACCTGTGGTGCAGCCAGTCCCACTTTTTCTAACTGTTCATACTGACGAAATACATCCTTTGGTAAACCATCATACATCACAGAACCCTGATTCATGACAATGATTCTGTCCACATATTTTGCAACATCTTCCATACTATGGGAAACTAAAATAACCGTAATCCCTAGTTCTTCATGCATCTTGGAAATCAATCCTAAGATTTCATCTCTTCCTGCTGGATCGAGACCTGCCGTAGGCTCGTCCAAAATCAGAACCTCTGGTTTCATGGCAAGCACACCTGCAATGGCTACGCGACGCTTCTGTCCACCAGATAAATCGAATGGTGGCTGATAGAATAGTTCACTTGGAAAATGCACACTTCGGAGTGCCTCGAAAGCACGAAGTTCTACGGTCTTTTTATCCAAACCCAAATTCTTTGGGCCAAAACATACATCATCAAAAATGGTGGTTTCAAAAAGTTGATGCTCTGGGTACTGGAATACAAGTCCCACTTTACTACGAAGTTCTTTCATATTGAAATCTTCATCGTAGATATCTTGTCCATTGAAATAGATTCCACCAGAAGTAGCCTTAATCAATCCATTCATATGCTGAATCAATGTGGACTTACCAGA
>CAZDAP010000217.1:0-2507 GCA_964503585.1 uncultured Lachnobacterium sp.
CATATCAATACATGTTTCCAACACACTCTTTGTTAAGCAAAGTAAGCCAATGTATGCTTTCTGTGCAGCTTCGTTTTCTTCAGAAAGAATCTTTGTTCCGTGATAGAATCCGTTGAACGCATTTGCAAGTTCATAAATGTATGCACAGATTTTGTGTGGTGCGCTTTCTTCGTAGGCATTTTCTACAACTGCGTTAAAACGTGAAAGTACGAGCATAAGAGCTTTTTCATGCTCGTTGTGAGCTGCTTCCATTGCACCAAGGCAATCTGTTACAGATTTACCTGTTGCTTCATATTTTCCAAGGATAGATTTGATACGAACGATGGTATAAAGGATATATGGACCTGTGTTTCCTTCGAAGGATGTAAATCTTTCGATATCAAAGATATAATCCTTGCTCGCCTGGTTGGAAAGATCACCATATTTAATTGCTGCTAAAGCGATTTTTCTAGCTGTATCCTGTGCTTCTTCCATAGAAATGTCTAAGTTTTCTTTTGTCTTCTGGTTTTCCAGAATCTTCTTTAACATTTCTTCGTAGATTTCTTCTAATAAATATTCCAGACGCATAACACCGCCATCACGTGTTTTGAATGGCTTGCCGTCTTTTCCATTCATTGTACCAAAACCGATATGTGTCAGTTCAGTTTCAGGTTTTACAATACCAGTCTTCTTTGCACAACGGAATACCTGTTTGAAATGAAGTTCCTGACGCTTGTCTGTAATATAAATAACCGATTCTGGATTGTAATCTTCCATACGCATTACAAGTGTAGCAAGGTCAGTTGTACTATAAAGAGATGCTCCGTCCGATTTTAAAATGATACATGGTGGAATTTCCTTAGTATCGGTTTCCTCTGCAACATCAACTACCAATGCGCCTTCACTTTCATATGCAAATCCACCATCTTTTAATTTTGCTACCATATCAGGAATGTATGGCTGTGCATCGGATTCACCTTTCCAAAGTTCGAAGTCAACATTTAATTTTTCATAGTTTTTCTTTAAGTCAGATACAGACACATTAAGGATGTGTGCAAGTAATGCACGATAGCCTCTTCTACCCTGCTGTAATTCGTTCGTTGCAGCGAGAGCTGCTTCTTTGTAAGCTTCATCTTCTTTTGATTTTCCACTAGCTGTTGGATAGATTTCTTCTAACTCAGCAATCGTAAATGGTGCTTCTTCTGGATATTCCCCTGTATAGTTTTCATCAAAGTAAACCAATTCTGGTTTACGAAGTTTTAACTCTGTAATAATAAGTCCCATCTGAAGACCCCAGTCTCCAAGATGTACATCACCGATCATTTCATGTCCAACGAATTTACCAATACGTTTTACACTTTCACCGATAATTGCAGAACGAAGATGTCCAACGTGAAGTGGCTTTGCTACGTTTGGTCCGCCGTAGTCAATCATGATCGTCTTTGGATTTTCTACCTTTGCACATCCAAAACGACCTTCATCCGCTTGCATATCGTTCATGTATTTTGCTAAATATGCTTCGTCAATTTTTAAGTTCAAAAATCCTGGTTTTACAGATTCCACCATTGAGAACATTTCGTTTCCTGTAAGCATTTCTGCAATTTTATCAGAAATCATAAATGGTGCACATTTGTATTCTTTTGCAGCTGCCATGGCACCATTACACTGATATTCACAAAGGTCTGGTCTGTTGGATAAAGTAACCCTACCATATTTCTCATCATAGCCACATTCGACGAATGCTTTCGTTACTTCTTCTGAAATTAAATCAATTAATTTTTTCATAACAGCCTCCTAATTATTTTTAAAAATTATATTTTTATATGGAAGTAATGCGTTTAACAACACTCCACCTAACGCACATACAGAGATAATCTCTCCAATTCCTACCGTAATCGCAAAATACGGAATCGACCAATCCACACCACTTAACTCCCATGTAATTCCGTATCCATACCTAAGCACACATGGTACGATAATCATATTTGCAATAACAGGTGGTAACATCATCAAAAACTTATGCTTTCTTAAAAGATAAGTTCCCACTGCTCCAATAAAGGTAGCCAAACTACCAAACAACACATCCCAGATCATGGCTCCTGTCATTATGTTTGCAATAAAACACCCTATGGTAAGCCCAGGTATTGCTGCCATTGTAAAAAATGGCAAAATACATAATGCCTCGGAAAAACGAACCTGAATGGCATAATTTGCAATTCCCATTGCATTTGCAATCATAGTAAGCACCACATAAAGTGCTGCAATAATTGCAGCTTGCGTAATCATTGTTACTTTCTTATTTCTCATATTCACTTCTCTCCTTAGTTTTGATTTAGAGCACTATGCTCAAGTGAGGATGGTTTCGAACTCACTTATTATAGAACGGAACAATCGGTCATATAACTCGAAAATTTTAACATAAGCCTGCAAAAAAAGCAACTGATGCTAAAAATAACTTACCTTCACACGCTTACCCATTTCTCTCAAATATTTTGTTAATTCCTCCACCAATTTCATTTTCAAATTAA
>CAZDAP010000218.1:0-2505 GCA_964503585.1 uncultured Lachnobacterium sp.
CTAAATCGTAATCTATAGTATACAACTGTCAAAGATGAATAAATCAAATTTATCCTTTGCACGTTCGTATTCTTCTGTGCTTTTGATGGTATACGTTACATTAAGTGCTCCGAGAGCCTTACATGTGCGACGTGAAATATTGTGCGCATGTAAATGATTGTAAGCGATAAAGTCTGGTCTTGTAAGGAAGTTAAAAGGCATATAAGGAAGAATCATGTATAATAATTTTCCTTTATAGGTTTCATTACGGAAGAATTCTTCACATAACTGACCTCTTAATACGTCTGGTCTGTTTTTTCTGTACCAAAGAAGTGCCAATGGATGGAAACTTTCGATACAGTAGATTCCTTTGTATGTCTTTAAAACTTCATTTGCAAGTTGGCATACTCTTGTTTGTGCACGGTCCAGCTTGAATTCCAATATAAATGGAACTTTTCCATCTACAACTTCTAGAAATTGTTCAAAGGTTGGAATCGTTTCGTTAGAATTAGCTAACTTCATGTTCTGTAATTCTTCTAAAGTATAATCCCAGACTTTTCCATCTACACCACACATTCGTTTTAAAGTGGCATCGTGGAAAACAACTAATTTATCATCTTTACTTAATTGAACGTCTAACTCAATACCATACCCTGCATCAACGGCTTTTTTGAAAGCAGCTAATGAATTTTCAGGAGCATCAGAGTCGTTATCGAAAAGTCCTCTATGTGCATAGTGTCTGCCATAGAAAGGCGTGCGATCCGCACGATTTATCATACGTGGTGCAACCATAAAAACATAGAGTAGGATGAGCACCGCCAGTACGATAAGTACATTAACTAAAATGTCCATATTAAAAATCCTCTTTTTATTTTAGTTTAGTCATCAACGTCTAAGTTATCTAATGCATTTTTCTTTTTTTCTGGTTTTGAATCACCATGTTTAACCTGTGACATTGTGATAAATGCAAGTACACAGAATGTTACCGCATATGGGAATAATGTTTTGTAACCTACGTTTTCTAATAACCATCCAGAAAGGATAGGTGTGATAACCTGTGCTGTCATAGAGAATGTGTAGTACAATCCTGTATATTTACCTACGTCACCGGCAGAAGCCATTTCAACAACCATTGGGTAAGAGTTTACGCCAATCGCTGCCCATGCAAAACCGATGATGCAGAAGAATACTGGCATAATGTTGCTGTATGTATCAAACAGGCCTGCAGCAAGGAAGCAACCGCCTAAGAGAACAATACCAATTAAGATAGTTTTCTTACGTCCGATTTTAGCAGCGATAGAGCCGATTGGAATGTAACTGATAATGGCAGCTACTGTAGCAACCATGAGACAGTTTGCATATCCACCATTTTCTAATCCCCAAACTTTTGTAGCATAACGAGAGAATGCAGTAGTAACAGCATTGTAAGCGATAAACCAGAATGCTACAGATGCAAGTAAGAATACTAAGCTTCGCATAACGTCTTTTGGAAGTTTTCCAGATTTTTTTGAAGCATCTTCTGTTTTTTCTTCTACAACATCTTCTTCAAGTACATCTTTTAATTCTTCATGAAGTTTGTTTTCTTTAATTGTAAAGAAAAGAATCGCTACACAGATTACCATGAAAGCAGCAACAGCAATAGCAAGTGGATAGTAGTTTGGTGTTTCACCAGAACCAACAACTGCACCAATCATGATGAGTGTATATACACCACCAACTGCACCCATTAAGTTAATTACTGCGTTTGCTCTACTACGAAGATTCTTTGGTGTTAAGTCTGGCATTAAAGCAACAGCTGGAGAACGGTAGGTTCCCATACTGATTAATGTTAAGAATAAACCACCAATGAATAAAGGTAAGTTTCTTGTGTTATCTGCATATGGAAGAATCATTAATAAGATAACAGCAAGTGTTGTTCCTATTACGATGAATGGCATACGTTTGCCCAATGGACTCTTTACTTTATCAGAAAGAGAACCAAAGATTGGTAATAAGAATAATGCTAATACGTTATCTGCAGCCATGATAACACCAGTAAGTGTTTCATCCAAATGGAAAGAATTGCTTAAGATAAGAGGTATTACATTATCATACATTTGCCAAAAGGCACTAATAGACATAAATGCCATACCGATAAGTATCGTTCTTTTGTAATTCAGTTTCATGTTTACTTCTCCTTTTCGTAATCATACACATCTATTATACATGATAAAGATGAAAAAAGAAATTAGCAGATATGTAAATTTTCTTTTACAAAATATAGGAAAAGTGTCTTGATTTTAACATAAGAAAATGGTAATATAACTTCTGTTGGTGCATATTCTAGTATCAGTAAAATAAATATGCGGGTGTGGCGGAATTGGCAGACGCGCCAGATTTAGGTTCTGGTGTCCCCGACGTGCAGGTTCAAGTCCTGTCACCCGCACTTTAAGTTTAGTAAAGAAGTCCGAGAGGACTTCTTTTTTTGTGAATATATAAGAAAAATACGAAAAAACTTAGTCAGTTTCATTGACTTGTTTAAAAAAT
>CAZDAP010000219.1:0-2490 GCA_964503585.1 uncultured Lachnobacterium sp.
CAATCGCACATTACTGGTCACCTCCCTGTTTTTCAAAAGCTTTGATTACTTTTACAATATTTAAGGATGCTGGACATTTTTCCACACAACGTCCACAGCCAACACATGAATACATACCGTCATTATTAGCTGGGAAATATACTAATTTATGCATAAATCTCTGGCGGAATCTCTGCATCTGGCTAGTACGGTTATTGCCGTGTGCCATCATTGTAAAGTCAGAATACATGCAGGAATCCCAACAACGATAACGTTTGATACCATGTCCTGTATCATAATCCTTAATATCGTAGCACTGACAGGTTGGACACACGAATGTACAAGTTCCACATGCCAGACATGGTTTATAAAGTTCCTCCCATACAGGAGAATCAAATTTTTCGGAAAGAACATCTCCATTCCAGCCTTCTAATGAAAGGTTTGAATATGGAAGTTTTTCTACAATGCTATGGATTGCATTTTTTGCTTCTTCTACTGTTGTTTCATCTGTATCTGTAAGTAAAGAAGCTACTGTTGCAGTAAGAGCTTCCCCTTTTTCTGTAAGGGCTTTCCAGTACAGCTCACCCTCTACCATCCAGGTAGCCACGTCTGCCACTGGATCTGCGCAGTCGATGCCAAACACTTTACAGAAGCATGTTTCTTCTGGCTCATGACATGCCATAGCCACGATAGTGCCATGCGCACGTCTTGCAGCATAGAAAGTATCTACAGGTTCTGCTAAGAACACTTTATCTAGTACTTCTACACCCTTTACATCACAGGCTTTCATGCCAAACACAACAAAATTCTGTTTCTGTAATTCTTCTGGCTCAATCTGAATCTTTTTGCCATCTCTATAACAAGTATACAGATTTTCGCTCTGTGGAAAGAATGCATCTTTTGGTGATTTAACAGTCTTTAACGCATCTAAATTCACCTCTGCATCTTCGCTCCAATTTGCAAAGTTCACCTGTCCACCATTATTTACTGGCACATATAATGCTTGACTTTCGGCAATCAGTTGGAATAATGCCGATAGATTTTCTTTTGCGATTCTTTTCATACATTACTCCTCCTAATTAACGTTTTGTCACGATACTTGGTTCTGCATCGTCAAATGTGAAATCCGTAAGTGGTCCTTTTGTTTCTGCATCAGCACCAGCCTGGAACTCACCATATAATTCATTAATATCTTTAATAAACTTGCGGTTAAACAAATGAAGTGGAATACCCTGTGGACATACTCTGCTACATTCACCACAGTCTGTACATCTTCCTGCTACATGGAAAGCACGAATGATGTGGAACATCTTTTCTTCAAATGAATCCACATTTGCCTTCTGATCGCTGTCAAATTTTGTACTATCAAATACACACTTGCGGCAACTGCATGCTGGACATACATTACGACAAGCATTACAACGAATACATTTACTCAGTTCCTTCTGGAAAAATGCAAATTTTTCTTCTGGAGACATTGCTTCGATTTTTTCTACTTCTGTGAAGCGCTCTGCGTCTTTTGTATCCTTTGATTCACCGATCAGTTCATCGTAAATTACATGTTCTTTGCCTTTACATACGTGACAACGTTCTAACATTGCCTCTGCATAGGAACAAGATTTTTCTCCATAAATCGTTTGGAAAGTCAAAGTTTCTGCATCATCTATCATTTCTGCACCAGATACTTTTTCAATACCCTTAATGCCAAGTCTCTTTGCCTTTTCAATATCCAACTTCCCCTTACAGCCCACACCTATGATGTATGCCTTTTCACGATCTATACGATGTTCCTTGATAAGCTGGTTAAAACTATATGTATCACATGGTTTTAAGCAAACAAGTGTCTTTCCTTCTAATTTAGAAGCTTCAATCAAATATTTGCTAAGGTTTGCACCACAAAAACCATTATATACAAAGTCTTTTAAATCTTCTGCTTTAGTAAAGTAAGCTGGTTCTGGATTATATGGAAGGTCGCCTGCTTTCCAGCCAAGAACACGTGCTACAGTACCATTTTCTAAAAGTTCTTTTGCACGACTAATTAATTCTTGCATCTTAAATCCCCCAATCTTACATTTTCACCAAGTGAATAAATTTTTTCTACAAACTCATTCATTGTCTGAGAGAATTTTACACCTTCTGCCGCAGATACCCATTCTACACGGGTACGGCCATTTTCTACACCAATATAATCAAGCATAGAGAATAAAAGTGTCATACGTCTTCTCGCATAATAGTTACCTGTGCTGTAGTGACAGTCACCTGGGTGACATCCACAGATAATCACACCGTCAGCACCTTTTTCAAATGCTCTTAAAATAAACATTGGGTTTACACGGCAAGAACAAGGTACACGGATAATTTTTACATCTGCAGGATATGCCAAACGGCTGCTTCCTGCTAAGTCAGCGCCTGCATAGCTACACCAGTTACAGCAGAACGCTACAATTTTCGGTCTAAATTCTTCATTTTTTATCGACATATTGCATCTACCTCCGCTATAATCTGTCTATT
>CAZDAP010000220.1:0-2477 GCA_964503585.1 uncultured Lachnobacterium sp.
TTCATCTATACTCCTACATATTTTGTCATCATTACATCATATGCATTTTTTCAACAGATGACACAAAAACACCTTTCCTCGTAAAGATATTCCCATCTCTACTTAGAAAGGTGTGTTTATTTATACCATCTTATCCACCAATGTATTGAGTTCCTCTTTGTTACATTCATTCATAACCGAATATATCGTAACAACTGGCTCTACAACTTCGATTTCCTTCATATTTTCTAATATTTCACAAATAGTACGTCCTGCAGAAGGCGACCATGTTCCATTCTCTACAATCGCAATCTTTCTCTTCTGAAACCCTTTACTCTGTAAACGATGCAGAAAATCTTTGATTTGTGGAAATACACCTGCATCATAACTGGCTGCCACCAGAATCATGCGGTCATAACGAAAAGCATCCTCAATAACCTCTGCTATATCCTCTCGTGCCATGTCACGTAAAACCACTTCTTCTTCACCTTTTTCCTGTAACTTTTGCGCCACATACTCTGCTGCTTTTCTGGAATTACCATGGAAGGAACCATATGCTATCAACACGCCTCTGGTTTCTGGCTCATAACGACTCCATGTATCATATAACTTCATATATTCATCCAATGGTGTAGATAACATTGGTCCATGTGCAGGGCAAATCATCTGAATTTCTAACTCCTTAACTTTACTTAATAAAGCCTGCACCGCAATGCCATATTTTCCTACAATATTAAAATAATAGCGTCTCGCTTCGCATGCCCAATCATCGTCCTCAGCCACTTCCAAAGCACCGAACTTTCCAAATCCATCCGCTGAAAACAAAATATGCTCTTTACTCTCGTAAGTCACCATAACTTCTGGCCAATGCACCATAGGCGCCATATAAAAGGTAAGCGTATGCTCTCCTAAACACAAAGTATCCTTTTCCTTTACCACTAGTTTTTTCATGGCATCTACCCCATCTATAAACTGCGATAAAAACAAAAATGTTTTCGGATTACCTACCAGTGTTATTTGAGGATATAATTCCAAGATGCGAAGAATCCCACCAGCATGATCTGGCTCTAAATGCTGAATTACTAGATAATCCACCTGTCTTCCTTCCAATTCTCTGCACAGATTCTCTTCCCATTCCTTTTGTTTTCGCTGGTCTGCAGTGTCAACCACTGCCACCTTTTCATCCAAGATTACATAGGAATTGTAGGAAACGCCATCTGGCACCACATACTGGCCTTCAAATAAATCCAAAGAAGTATCATCTACCCCAATGTATTTAATTTTTTCTGAAATTTTAATATTCATATTTTTTACTCCCTCTACAAAATATTCCACCTAATAGTAGCATGTGCAAAAAGAGAAATCATTATGTAAAATATTCCAATAAAAAAGATGTCCAACCTAAATTGAACACCTTTATATTTACATTATTCTGCACGAATCGCCCAACGCATCTTCGTACATTTAGCACGTCCATTTCTCACACACTCTTCTTGTGATGGACGAATAACATCTTTGGAAACTTCACTGTAAATTCCCATTCTCTGTAATTCTTTAAAGGAACGCTTTACCAAACGATCTTCACCAGAATGGAAAGTTAAAATAGCAACTCTTCCATTTGGCGCAAGCACTTCTGGCAATTTATCTAAAAATGCGTAAAGCACCTCAAATTCACTATTCACATCTATTCGTAATGCCTGGAAAGATCTTTGACAGGATTTTTTCACTGCTTCTTTTCGATTTTTCTCTGGGAATGCCTTTTCTGGAATTGTGCTTAAAGCCTCTTCTATCACTTCTTTAAAATGAGTGGTCGTTTCAATGGCTTTGCCATGTTTTCTCCAGTTCATCACTGTCTTTGCGATTTCCTCTGCATAAGGCTCATCTGCATTTTCCACAAGCATTCCTACTAATTCTTCGTAGTTCACTTCTTTCAAACGCTCTGCCGCACTTTCCCCTTTCTGTGGATTCATACGCAAATCCAATGGACCTTCCACCTTATAAGAGAAACCTCTGTCTGGATTATCAATCTGCATAGAGGAAACGCCCAGGTCAGCCAGAATAAAATCAAACTTCTTTCCTGTATCTTTTGTAACCAAATCTATATCTGCAAAATTCTGAAGACGAATCGTTAAAATCTCTTCTCCAAAGCCCTGATTTTCCAAACGTTCCTTGGTCTTTGCTGATTCGATTGGGTCTACATCCAATGCATAAATGTGTCCATTACCTTCTAGTTTTTCTAGCATAGCTTTTGTATGTCCACCATAACCCAAGGTCGCATCCAAACCTACCATACCAGGTTTAATCTGCAAAAAATCTAAGATTTCCTGCACCATAATCGAAATATGCATTCCAGCAGGAGTACTTCCTTTCTGGATTACTTTTGCAATAGTATCTGCATACTTCTCTGGGTTATGTTCTTTGTATTTCTCTTTATAACTTCTTGGATGTGTGCCTGAATAACGCACACGACGCTTATGAACTTTTTCTTGGTTTTCCAT
>CAZDAP010000221.1:0-2433 GCA_964503585.1 uncultured Lachnobacterium sp.
GTAAAGAGAAGTAAATTCTTAAAGACAGAAGAAGCAATTAGCTATAAAGAATATAGAAAACAGTTTAAAGCTAATAAATAATCTAAATAGTAAACGGGGTGTCAATTGACACCCCGTTATTTTTATTGATTTTTCGTTTAATTACTATGATTAAATTTTTTATACAGGTAAGAACCTACCAAATATAAGACAATAATGACAGCAAATACTGCAACAAAGATTCCGTATTTTTGTTCTCCCAAGGCACTGCCACCTAATGCAGAAAGTAGAATTGCTGGAAATCGTCCAACGAAATTAATGAGTAACCATGTGACCCACTTTATGTCTGTTAGTCCAACTACGTAACACATCAAATCTTTTGGTGTTCCTGGTAGTAAGAAAAAGAGAAATAGGAGTGTAGTAGATTTATCATTGGAATGTAAAAACTTTACAGACTCAATTTCCTTTCTGTCAATAAAAAGTTCGATAAATTTCATGCCAAATTTTCGAACAAAGAGGAATGTAATCATACCACCTGCAGTCATTGCTATGTCACACATAATAGTTCCGGCTAGTGGTCCAAATAGTGCACCTGCGGCAACTTCGAATGGGCCACCAGGAATTACTGCTAAAAGAACCTGTGCTGTGTTCAGTAGCATAAAAACAATTGGGCCCCATACACCAGCCTCCTCAATCCACATAGCCAAACTGGCAGGATCTTCTGCAAAATTCATCAATGGTCTCCAAAGTGCTACCGTTAATCCCACTACAATCGCAATGGATAAGACAAGTATCAAATAACGATATTTTTTCATAGAATTTTATTCTCCTCGCGTAATATTCCCCCATACCCTTATTTTTAGTATACAAAAAGTGTAACATATACCACATAAAAATACATCTTAATATTTTATAAAAAAATAAAAAATGATATACTGATGAAAGTACGATATTTAAAGATAGAAAAGAGGATTTCAATGATGCCAACCAAAAAACTTTATGATATGGATGCGTATGCGAGAGAGTTTGAAGCAAAGGTACTTTCTTGTGAAAAAATTACATATGAAAAAGAAAGTGAAGAGAATCAGAATGTTTATAAAATTATATTAGATCAAACATTGTTTTTCCCAGAAGAGGGTGGGCAAACACCAGATAAAGGCATTTTGGGAAATGGAACTGTTCTTGATGTGCAGATAAAGAGTAATGAAATTCAGCATATAGTAACAGAACCGTTGGAAGTAGGAAGCATTGTAATAGGAAAAATAGATTGGAGCCACCGTTTTTTTAATATGCAGCAACATAGTGGCGAGCATTTGTTTTCTGGCTTGGCCCATAGAAAGTATGGATTAAAAAACGTAGGATTCCATTTAAGTAACCAGATTGTTACCATGGATTTTGATAAAGCATTATCAGAAAAACAGTTAAAAGAAATGGAGTGGGAGATTAACGAAGCCATCGTAGCAAATGTTGAAATCAAAACGGGTTACCCATCCAAAGAAGAATTAAAGAGTCTGGAGTATCGAAGTAAAATAGAAATAGATGGCGATATTCGAATTGTAGAAATTCTAGGATATGATATATGTGCATGCTGTGCACCTCATGTAAAACGAACTGGTGAAATCGGTATCTTTAAAATCCAAAATGTACAAAATTATAAAGGTGGAATGAGAATCAGTTTCCTATGTGGTTTTCGTGCATTAGAAGAATACCGAAAGAAAGCCGAAATAATTTCGGAATTGTCAGGAAACCTAACCACCAATCAAGATAATTTAGTTGACCATGTAAACAAACTAAAAACACAAGTGCAATCTTTAAAAACACAACTTTCCAATGCAAAGCAAACCATGATGGAAAGTAAAATCGCAGAGATTCCAGCAGACCAGAAAGATGTCCTTCTCTTCGAAAAAGACATCGACACACCAGTCATGCGAAATGTGGTAAATAAACTTATGGAAACCCATGAAGGGATCTGTGGAATTTTTGTAGGCTCAGATGAAGAAGGATATAATTTCATCATTGGAAGTAAATCGGTTGATTGTAGAGACGTGGCAAAGAAAATGAAAGAAGAATTAAATGCCCGCGGCGGCGGAAAGGCCCAGATGATTCAAGGTTCTGTAGATGCAAAAAAGAAGGATATTATGATTTAGAGTTCACTAAGGAGATTCCTCAAAGAAGAGAAATCTCCTTATAAATTTACTTAACACTATCGTAAATTAGAATATCACAGATTTACCATAAAGTGTAAGACTTACTGTTTTACTAAGCGTTTGAATTCAGCAATAGCATCATCATAAGAATGTAAACTCATTAACCAGAAATCTTTGCTGGTCAAGTCGATATCACAGATTTTTGCTACATCTTCTACGCTTCTTACAGGTGTTTCTTTTAACATATAATTATATTTTTCAAGGAAAGCAGGTCCTTCCTGCTGGAATTTTGCATATAATCCGCGAG
>CAZDAP010000222.1:0-2432 GCA_964503585.1 uncultured Lachnobacterium sp.
GTCTGTTCCAGTTGTAGCGTCCGTACCGCCTGTGGTACTTTCTGTACCTGTTGTACTTTCTACTGGCGCTGGTGTTGGGTCTGTTGCTACTGGTGCAACTAACGCTGCTACTGTAGCCTGTACAGTTGCATCATCACCTGTGGCAATTGCTGCATTAATCGCTGCAATCTGTTCTGCAGTTGCACCTGCCGTACCAATTGTTACCTTTCTGCAGGAAGCCTGGTAAGTACTTCTATTTACTCTGGATCTTTCCTGCTCTACACCGTCTACCTTTACTACTTTGTAAAGTTCTGCTACATATCCAATATGCTCACTTCTGGTCTGTGTGAAAACACCAAGTGCCTGTGCACCATCCAAAGTAAATTCAGTCAACGGATCATTTACAGATACAACAACACTTTCATATGTTACTTTTCTGTTTTCTGAACGAGTTTCTACGCCATAAATATTGAATGTGATATTACGATTACTGCAAACACCTTCAATATATATTGGAAAATCGTATTGGTTTTTAAAACGAAGATCCTTATAAGTTCCTGCAATGGCTGCATCTGCAGATAGATCAACGTAAGTAACAATCATGGAATGATTATAGCGCTGTGTAATCTCTAATTCGGCTTTCAATACCGCATTGTATAAAGTAGTTGAAACCTGACAGATTCCACCACCAAAAGATTCTACAGTTTCACCATTTAAATAGGAACCAGCTAATTCATATCCATTTTCCTGTGTAAATGGATTTACCAATTCATATACAGACAATTCATCACCTGGATATAAAACCGTTCCGTTAATCTTTGAAGCACCATTCTCTACATTCTTTGCTCTGCCCCATCCAGAAGAACTGTAATTAGTAGTAAAACTTCCTAATAAATCTTTTACAACAGATAATTCTTCTTCCGAACCACGTGGCTGTGAAACAATACTTGTTAAAGTAAATTCATCATCTTCCACTGCTGCCAATGCCCAGTCTGTAGAAATGTGATTGCTCAATTCATTCACTGCTGTCACGATATCTACTTCATCACCAGCTTGACCTGGTACATAAACAAATCCGCCATTTTCTCTTTTTAAGCCATGATCAATCGCTTCTATATTGATTTTGCTTGATTTATTATAAAGGGTTTCTCCTACTAACTGTTTATCAATAGAAAGACCCATATCTACCACATAGTTTTGTGTTTCCAAATCCTGCAATGCTTTGAATCTGGAAATCAGATTTCCAGAACGTCCCACAGCCACAGCCTCCTGTACTGCAGCCTCGGTTCTAGCAGTTAAGCCCATCTCTTCTAATGTAAGTACCAGATTACCATTTGGTCCCACTAATGTAATGGATTGTGCTTTGATGTTTTCCACATAAGTATTTACTGCATCCGTTGCTTCTTCTGCTGTCATACCACTTACATCAATACCGCCAATATACACACCCTGCTCAATGGCAGCATCAGCTGATACTTCTGCTTTAAAAATATGTTCATTTGTGAATAAAAATGTGCCTGTTACTACTAAAAGTAACACTACTGCTAAAATTTTGATTTTTTTCATGTTCTTTCCTCTAAAAAATATATCACACTATTTACTGACTACTTATTTTATCACAATTATATCGTTTTTCAAGAACTGTTACAAACTTAACGATGTATTAATACACGAACAATGCAGAAACAAAGGTTGTTACCAACATAGCGATTACTAAAATCAGTCCTATCATAGCAAACATCTGTTTCTTTCTCTTCTGTTTATTTATTTTTTTATTATTATTACTCATTATATTCACCTCTTTCCAAAAATCTGTTATACTTTATCTAACTTTATTACGAAAGGATCTTTTTATGTTTCCGTTTTTAGCAATATTTATTATTTTCTGTGTTATATTATCTTACTATATCAAAAAAGGCGATACTTCGCAAAAAGAAGTTATGGACGATTTTTTTGAAAAAGAACGTCTTGCCAACGGAGTTCGCAAAAAAGATATTAGTCAACTGAATTATATTACCATACCTTTTGAAAAAATACCACCGCTGTTGGATAACTCCACAGAAAAAGATTTTTTTTCTTTTGCAGAAAAAACCATGCTAAATCTTGGCGGCATCTCAAATACCGACCTAAAACTAGAATATGGTACCGCGAATCTTGAGATTCTATCGGAGTATGATAACAACTACACCGATATGATCGCCTTACTTCCCAAATATGTAGATGAACTACTTGAAGCGGGTCATATGGATACTGCGCAGATGCTTTTAGAATTTGCAGTGGATACAAAAGCAGACTCTCGCAAAATTTATCAGCAACTTGTTTCTATTTATAAAGAAACGAATCAGTTGCACAAAATAGAGCACTTATTAGCAGTTTCCAACGAATTACCACAAATCACACGGAGTATTATCCAAAAAGATTTATCTGCCGTGAACTAATATATATTTATCCAT
>CAZDAP010000223.1:0-2402 GCA_964503585.1 uncultured Lachnobacterium sp.
CGTAAAGCACGTGGTCTTGTTATCGAAGCACAGCTTGATAAGGGCCGTGGTGCCGTTGCAACTGTACTTGTACAGAAGGGTACACTTCGTGTAGGTGATCCAATTGCCTGCGGTAGCAGCTATGGTAAAGTTCGTGCCATGATTGATGACAACGGACGCAGAGTAAAAGAAGCAGGACCTTCTACACCAGTAGAAATCCTTGGTCTTAACAGTGTTCCAGTTGCTGGAGAAACATTTGTTAATACTGATAATGAAAAAGAAGCAAAAGCATTTGCTGAAACTTATATTGCAGAAGAAAAGAACAGACTTTTGGAAGAAACAAAAGCAAGAATGTCGCTTGATGATTTATTCTCTCAGATTCAGTCTGGTAATATGAAAGAACTTAACATCATCGTTAAAGCAGACGTTCAAGGTTCTGTAGAAGCTGTAAAACAGTCTCTTACAAAACTTTCGAATGAAGAAGTTATGGTTAAAGTTATTCATGGTGGTGTTGGTGCAATTAATGAATCTGACGTTACACTTGCATCTGCATCCAATGCAATTATCATTGGTTTCAATGTTCGTATTGATCCAATGGCTAAGACAACTGCAGACCATGAAGGTGTTGATGTAAGACTTTACAGAGTTATTTATCAGGCAATTGAAGATGTAGAAGCAGCTATGAAGGGTATGCTTGATCCAGTATTTGAAGAAAAAATTCTTGGTCATGCAGAAATCCGTCAGATTTTCAAAGCTTCTGGTATTGGAAATATTGCTGGTTCTTACGTTCTTGATGGTACAATCGAAAGAGGATGTAAGGTTCGTATCACTCGTGAAGGCAGCTTAATTCACGAAGGTGATTTAGGTTCTCTTAAGAGATTTAAGGATGACGTAAAAGAAGTACGTACAGGTTACGAATGTGGTCTTGTATTCGACGGATTTAGCGACATTCAGGAATTAGATATTGTAGAAGCTTATAAAATGGTAGAAGTACCACGCAAGTAGTAAAATAGGGACTGTCCGAGAGGACAGTCCTAAGTATAAAAAGGAAAAGTGTATGAGAAAAAATAGTATCAAAAATATTCGTATTAACGAAGAAGTTATGAGAGAACTTTCGAATATTATTCGTGGTGAAATCAAAGATCCACGTATCCATCCAATGACAAGTGTTGTTGCTGTGGAAGTTGCTCCAGACTTAAAAACAGCAAAAGCATATATTAGTGTTCTTGGGAATGAAAAGGCACAGCAGGATACCATTGCGGGTCTTCGCAGTGCGGAAGGGTTTATTCGTGTGAAACTTGCGAAGTCTATTAATCTTCGTAATACACCACAGATTACGTTTGTGTTAGATCAGTCCATTGAATATGGTATTGCTATGTCGAAGAAAATTGACGAAGTGACAAAAAAAGACAATGCTTCGAACGCCTTAGAAGAGGAAGAGAATGATTAGTTTAGAAGAAAAGTTAAAAGGAATTACATCCGTTGGGATTTCTGGACATGTGCGTCCAGACGGAGATTGTGTGGGATCTACAATGGCGGTATACAATTATATCGTAACTTACCACCCAGAAATTTCTGTAGATATTTATTTGGAAACAATACCAAATGTGTTTTACTTTTTGAAAAATACAGATAAGATTCAGTATTCATCCGAAGCAGATAAAGTATATGATTTATTTATCGTATTAGATTGTGGAGACAAAGAGCGTTTGGGTGCAAATGGGAAGTATTATGAAATGGCAAAACATACCCTTTGTATTGATCATCATGCAAGTAATCAGGCATTTGCAGAGGATAATTACATTATTCCAGATGCAAGTTCCACATGTGAATTGGTCTTTAATATGATGGATGTGGACAAGATAACCAAAGAAATTGCCGAATGTCTTTATACAGGCATTGTCCATGATACAGGGGTGTTTCAATACTCTTGTACATCAGCAGCGACAATGAATATTGTTGGGGTATTGATGGAAAAAGGCATTAATTATCCAAAAATCGTGGATGATACTTTTTATACCAAAACCTATGATCAAAATCGTATTTTAGGCTATGCTCTATTAAATAGTAAGTTATACCTAGATGGAAAAGTAATTCTTACCTATTTAACAAAGGAAGATTTAAAAGAGTTTCATTGTACACCAAAGGAACTGGACGGTATTGTAAATCAACTTCGTGTCACAAAAGATACGGTCGTTGCTGTATTTTTATATGAAAGTGAAGATGGCAGTTTTAAGGCAAGTTTCCGTGTGAATGGTGAATTTAATGTTGCGGAAATAGCATTGGTATTTGGCGGTGGCGGACACATCAAAGCTGCGGGATGTAATATATTTGGACCAATTGATGAGGTAATTCATCGAATTTTGGTAGAAATTGAGAAAAGATTATGATAAACGGAATAATTAATGTTTATAAAGAAAAAG
>CAZDAP010000224.1:0-2401 GCA_964503585.1 uncultured Lachnobacterium sp.
GCAATCAGTTCGATATGACTATTCTGTCTATCAAATTCATTGTCAATGGCAGTGGCAACTTCCATATCCACTGCTCTTAAAGTTTCCATGTTGTTCATAAGAAAAATCTCCTTTATAACGTTTTTCCTGATTTCGAAACTTAAATAAAGTCTCAAAAATATAATCACATTATAAAGGAGATTTCTATATTCTGCAATTATAAAATACCAGCTTTATTATCACAAATACTTATAGCACTTATAACTTAAAAATAGTTCTTATTTTCTAAAATTCTCATCATTTATTCTTCCCACAACATTTCTTAAACTTTTTACCAGAACCACATGGACATGGATCATTTGGATATACGCGTTTCTCTATTGGGAATTCCACAATGCCACGGTTTAATTCCATCGCTGTATGTCCATTTAAATCCCATTTTCTAGTACGATTCGTAATCTTTTTCAACATCTGTTCTGCTTTATCAAATTGCTTTTGACGAGCAAATGGACATCCCAAATCCGACAAGATTCCAAACAACTCCACATCATCCTGATTCATACGAATCGCTTCTTGAATTAAATAAAAAGCCAGCAAACCACGAGGATAATCCAAATTCGCTTCTTTCATAAGGTATTCTAAAAAGAAAACTGTATCATCATCTATTTCCTGCACTTCGTTTCTTCCAAAAGTTAAAAAAACTTCTACATCCTCTGGGATATAACGCTCTGCCTTTTTCTGATCATCTAAAATATGAAGATATACATCCTCTTCCACTAAACGTATATCCATTAAATATCCATTTTTGAATACTAGTAGTTCATCTTTTCTAGCAACATCCTTCATATTTTCCTGCACTTCATACTCGGTTAAGTTTATCAAATCATATTTTTGACCGATTTTACTTAATTCTGATGACGATATTACACCATACAAATATATCGCTGATTGACAGATTTCCTCAAACACATGTGAAGTATTTACTTTCTTTCGCACAGAATCTGTCATAATCTTTTTAAATTGCTCTTGTACATCAATTGGAACTTGATAATAATTATAATATGGTAAAAATCCACCGTATGTAGACAAAAATAGTGATTCTTCTATAATACCTTCTGAAATAAAAATGCCTTTTTCATCAATAGCTGCCTCAAAATGTTCTAACTCTTCTTTTGTAGCATTAAACACAAAATTTAACATAAACTGTTCTTCTAACATGTTTTGAACTAGCCATTCTACCAAACGTTGTTTATTATATTTACTATACCCTGATAAACGGTGTGCTTTTGCAATTTCCACCAGATTTTCCTTTTGATATTGTGCATAAACCTGCTCTAATGAATTTAATTCTCCAAACATCTGACGAATCTGTTCCTCGGATTCCGAAACTTCTTTTATTGCAGCTTTAAACCTAGTTTCCCAATCATCAACGTATTCATCGAAAATTTCTTCCTCATCTTCATCATAAAAATCAATAAGATCATCTACTGACTCTGCAACTGGAATTGACCAAGATGAAAACTCCTTATTTACAGCATCTATATCAAATTCTTCCGCAACCTCTATACAATCATAAAATCCCCATATACCACCACAGTCCTCTATCATATTTGGTCCCTTGAATTTTAAAACAACAGGATAACGATGCTCATATTCCACTAATTTTTCTACTTTAATCAGATGTTCCCAATTATCACCGAAATCATAAGTATAAATAATTTCACTCCCCACTTTCATCCATGAATCAATGCATTCATCCGCATTATCTTCTTCCTCCATCAGCGGCGCACCAGTAATACGCATCCCCCAGTCTTTTATGATAAATTCGTACAAATGTGAATGTGTCCATCCAAACATTTTCTCTATAATATCATCTAAATCACAAAATGAGATGTGTTCTGGTACAATGACACGCCTCCAGATTGGTGGTTTGCTGCCTCTTATTGTAATTTTTAACTGATATCCAATTGACATAATTTTTCCCTCAATACTCTCTCTTCAATATAAATATACAAACTATATACAGTATAGGATATTTTCTATAATAAAGCAATTAATCACAAAAAAATCCCGACAGATTTCTCTGTCGGGATTTAATTTCTAAGATTTAGTCAATCTTACACTTCTTCACCTGCATATAATGTAACAAGTTTCTTTAAGTGTTCGTAACGTTCTTTAGCGTTAACTTCTGACTGAGCGAATAATTCAGCAGCTCTTTCTGGGTTAAACTTAGCAAGTGATGCATAACGGTTTTCGCCCTTAAGGAATGCCTGATAATCACCTGTTGGTTCTTTGCTATCAAGGATGAATGCGTTCTTTCCAGCAGCTTTAAGTTCTGGATTGAAACGGAAGTTATGCCAGTAACCTGATTCAACAGCAAGTTTTTCTTCTGTCATAGCTTTGCTCATACCTTTACGGATAC
>CAZDAP010000225.1:0-2397 GCA_964503585.1 uncultured Lachnobacterium sp.
CTCTATTTCCAATTTCTAAAATATTTGCAGCATTTGCATGGTATTTCTTTGCTACATCCCACAAATCTTCTCCCTCTTTTTTAACATATCCTATCATACCTGGCTGTTTCTGAACACGCTCCATATCTAATGGAATTTCTCTAATTTCTATGATATTCGAAGCCTGTTTTTCCTCTAATGCCAAAACACCAATTTCTATTACCGCCTTTATTTCGTATTCCGTACTATCCAAAAGATTTACCTGCATTTGTTCCATTTTGTATTCCATCCATACTTTGGTATTCTCCGAAAATCCAGGAACTTCAATAAACTGCTCGAATGGAATCTGACTTTCTGCATGAGCAAAAGGCAATGCATCCTCTGTGGTTGTATATAAAACGTGCACATTCAACACACCTTCCACCTGGACTCCATTTTCCCTTTTTTCCAGAGAATCAATGGTGATGTCCCCGCTACTCCCACATATCTGAAGAATTCTTTCCTGATTTGGTTCAATTTGCTGCTGTTCCATTAAACGAACTTTGGAGATATTTTTTACTAACAACTGATAATAACTGGTGTCTTCTTTCTCTAACTCCAATTCCATATCCAAACTATACGCATCCTTCAATATCTCGCAGGACTCTTCTCTATAAATCTGCAACTCTATCCCTAGACTCAGTTCCAATCCCAGCATACGGTTTTCTCCATCGTAATCACTTCTGGGTTCTACAACAATATCTGTTGACGACACTTTTGCCCAAAAAATCTCATCTCCCTGCAATCCATAGACTTCTACTTCTCCCGCCAAAGGTACTGTTGTCTCAAAACACTCATATTCTCCTGTACTTTCACTACGATACAACACCCAAATTTTCGCATTGGTCTGAACTGTCATATGATGATCCAAAAGCTGTACATCCTCATTACCGAAATCAACCTGATAAAATATGAGTTCGCCAATATTGGTACGTGAGTTTGGCAGCATAATTTCTTTTTGTAGTTGCAGTGTTTCTTTTATATTATCCACTAAACAAAACATGTTTAATTCTTCTGTTTTTTGCTCATAACCTTCTGCCGAAATGGCACAACTAAAACTTTCCATCTCTTCCTCTAAACATTTTGCTTCCACGTTCAACACTGCACGAATTACTAATTTTCTAGAATTAATAATACCTACGGATAAATCTTCTATTTTCATATCTACTACTAACTCTTCACAATCTTCTCTGGTGTCCATCATTAGTTTTTCTTGAAACGGAATCTCACCATTTACACTTTCCAAACGGCGATTTTCATCATCACTCTGATATAGTGTAGCAAAATACAGTTTGCCTGTTAACCATACCACCTGGTTCCCTATTTTAATATCCTCTAAGATAACATTTCCCTTAGAATAAATGATGCGTATTACGTCTGGCTTATTATCGCGCACTATGTAATCATCATCCAAGGTCAACTGCATAAATTCTTTTTCTCTTTCTACAAATTGCGTACATATATGCTTGTTTAATTCCATAAAATCCCCCTACTAATCAATTGATATCTATGACATACATATTCCAATTATGGAAAATTTATGCATTTTTAATAGTTCAAAATGTTTTTTACGTTGCTTTTAGGAATGTGATTTTGTATAATGTGTTAGAATTGAAAAAAGAAAGGAGTCACAAATGAGAACAATATTGACCTTTGGTTTCATATTCCTATTCTTGTTATTTGGATATATCTTGTTAGGAATTTTTTGGATTTATAGAAAATTTGATGAAAAGAAAGCTGATTTAATTCAGCTTCGTATTATTCAGTGGGTATTTCGTGTCCTTCATGTAACTGCTGGTCTGAAAGTTACTGTTATCGGCGAAGAAAATGTCCCAAAAGACGAAGCCGTTCTGTACGTAGGAAACCACAGAAGTATGGCAGATGTTCCTGTAGCATACGCTAGATGTCCTGGTTTAACTGGCTTTGTAGCAAAAGATGTTGTTAACAAAATTCCAGCTTTACGCGCATGGATGAAACGTCTTCACTGTGAATTTCTCGATCGTAATGATATTAAACAGGGCTTAAAAACTATCCTTAGTTGTATTGATAAAGTAAAAAATGGTATTTCCATTTTTATCTTCCCAGAAGGAACCCGAAACAAAAACAGTGCTGATCCTACAGATATCGGTGAATTCAAGGATGGCAGTTTTAAAATTGCTTCCAAAACAGGATGTAAAATCATTCCTGTGGCAATCACTGGAACAAACAAAGTCTTTGAAGACCACGTACCATTTATCAAATCTGCAGACATCATCATCCAATATGGTGAACCTGTTTATTTCAAGGATTTAGATAAAGAAGACCAGAAACACGTTGGTGCGTATTTCCAGAATAAAATTCAGGAAATGTTGGTAGAACAGCAGAAGATGTTATAAAAAT
>CAZDAP010000226.1:0-2380 GCA_964503585.1 uncultured Lachnobacterium sp.
TCTACATTACCAATGTAGCGCTCTACCACCTGAGCTATAGTAGCATTTATGATGTTGATTGCGTCAACTGTTAAATCATACAATAGTAAAATAAAATTGTCAATTAAAAATTATCAGGAATTATAATATCCTAATACTTTCTGTACATAATTTTGTGTTTCTTCAAATGGTGGGATGCCACCATATTTGTCTACATTTCCTGGACCTGCGTTATATGCGGCCAAAGCCAATGAGATATCCCCGTCATAACGATTCAGCATCTTTGCGAAATACTGTGTACCTCCAAGAATGTTTTCGTAAGCATCGTATGGGTCATCAACTCCACATTCTGCTGCGGTTGCAGGCATTAATTGCATAACGCCCATTGCGCCAGAAGAACTTGTGTCATTTGGGTTGAAACTAGATTCGCAAAATGCGATGGATTTTAAAAGTTTTATGTCGATACCATATTTCTCAGAGGCTTCGGCAAAGTAACTATTTAACTCATCCGAACATTCCAAGTTTCCAGAATTATAAACCGTAGTATTGGTTGTGGAAATGGTATTGGTGGTATTTGTTACGTCGCCTGTGGATGATGCTTGCTTGGCGGTTCCTAAATCTGCATCATCATTTGGGATTGGTGCTACGATATGACTTGCTAAAGTACTACGAAATTTCATAATGGCAGCGGCATCAACTGCGTCAGGATCCACGGAGCCAGTAGCACTTTCTGCAACCATAGCATCAATGGCCATGGCTTTTAAGGCAGTCTGGTTCAACACCAGTACATCTTCAAAAGATTCCTCTTCTGGAATATCTGAGATGGAAGTAGTGCCTGTGCTTGCGTTTGTATTTGTAGTTGGATAGTATTCGTTTACTTTAATTTTCATAACAGTTCTCTTTCGTATAGTCTAAACTTATGGTCATTATAACATAAAAGTACCTTGAAATAAAAGAAAAAGTGTTGTAGTCTAAGAACATATTATTTTTTGATATTTACCAAGGGAGATATATAGATGAATAAAACACCATTTGTAACAAAAGAACAGGTAGAAGAAATTGTAAAAACATACCCAACACCATTTCATCTTTATGATGAAGCGGGCATTCGCGCTAACGCAAAGGCAGTAAAGGAAGCATTTGCATGGAACAAAGGATTTCGTGAATATTTTGCGGTAAAGGCAACTCCAAATCCATTTCTTCTTAGTATTTTAAAAGAATATGATTTTGGTTGTGACTGTTCCTCTTTGACAGAACTTATGATGGCAAAGGCTTGTGGATTTGATGGAAAGCACATTATGTTTTCTTCCAATGATACGCCTTTAGAAGAGTTTGCTTACGCAAATGAATTAGGCGCTATCATTAACTTAGATGACTTTACACATATCCAGTGTTTAGAAGATACATTGGGATATATTCCAGAGACAATTAGCTGTCGTTATAACCCAGGCGGAGTATTTGAATTGAGTAATGGTATCATGGACAACCCTGGTGATTCCAAATATGGTATGACAAAGGCACAGCTTTTTGATGCATTTAAACTTTTGAAAGAAAAAGGTGCAAAGAATTTTGGTGTGCACGCATTTCTTGCCAGCAATACGGTAACCAATGAATACTATCCACAACTTGCAAAGCAGTTGTTTGAATTGGTGGTAGAATTAAAAGAAGAAACAGGATGTCACATTGCATTTGTGAACCTTTCTGGTGGTGTAGGTGTACCTTATACACCAGATCAGGAACCAAATGATATCTATGCAATTGGTGACGGTGTTCACAAAGCATTTGATGAAGTACTTGTGCCAGCCGGCATGGATGATGTTTCTATTTTCTGTGAAATGGGACGCTTCATGATGGCGCCATATGGCTGCCTCGTAACACAGGCTATTCATGAAAAACATATTTATAAAGAATATATTGGTGTAGACGCCTGTGCAGTAAACCTCATGCGTCCAGCGATGTATGGTTCCTACCACCACATCACAGTACTTGGAAAAGAAGATGCACCTTGCACAGAAACTTACGATGTAGTTGGCTCCCTCTGTGAAAACAACGACAAATTTGCCATCGATCGTAAGCTTCCAAAGATTGATAAAGGGGATTATCTGGTGATTCATGATACAGGTGCTCATGGTTTTGCGATGGGATATAGTTATAATGGAAAACTCAAATCAGCAGAACTTCTCTTACAGGAGGATGGCAGTGTGAAGATGATTCGTCGTGCAGAGACACCAGCGGATTACTTTGCGACGTTTGATTGTTTTGATTATAAGTTTGAGAAATAAAATAAAAATTTATGTTGCATTTGAATATTTCTTATGCTAATATAGATACGTTCGAAGCGAACTAGCAGGAGTGGCGGAATGGCAGACGCATCAGACTCAAAATCTGACGAGGGCGACCT
>CAZDAP010000227.1:0-2378 GCA_964503585.1 uncultured Lachnobacterium sp.
AACTATTTGGACGAAGAACATATCACATGGTTAAAGAGATACTTACAGGAATATGAAAACGCCTTTATTTTGATTTCTCATGATATTCCATTCTTAAATGAAGTAATTAACATCATTTACCACATGGAAAATCAGCATCTCGACCGTTATGTAGGTGACTACAATAAGTTCCAAGAAGTATATGAAGTAAAGAAATCCCAGTTAGAAGCAGCTTATCGTAAACAACAGCAGGAAATTAGTGAATTAAAGGATTTTGTAGCCCGAAACAAAGCTCGTGTTGCTACCCGTAATATGGCTATGTCTCGTCAAAAGAAATTGGACAAGATGGATGTCATCGAACTTGCTGCAGAAAGACCAAAGCCAGAATTCAATTTCCGTGTTGGTCGTACCTCAGGCAAGGTTTTATTCGAAACAAAAGATTTGGTAATTGGTTATGATGAACCATTATCGAAACCATTGAACATCTCCATGGAACGTGGAGAAAAGATTGCACTGGTAGGTGCAAATGGTATTGGTAAGACAACATTACTTCGTAGCATTTTAGGTTTAAATAAACCAGTAAGCGGTGAAGTAGAATTAGGTGATAACTTAGAAATTGGATACTTCGAACAGGAAATCAAAGAAGAAAATTCCAACACCTGTATTCAAGAAATTTGGGACGAATTCCCATCTTTCTCACAGTACGAAGTACGCTCTGCTTTAGCAAAATGTGGACTTACTACAAAACACATTGAAAGCCAGGTTCGTGTACTGAGTGGTGGTGAGCAGGCAAAGGTACGTCTTTGTAAACTCATCAATCGTGATACAAATATTTTACTTCTTGACGAACCTACCAACCACTTGGACGTGGATGCTAAGGATGAATTAAAACGTGCCCTTATGGAATACAAGGGAAGTATTCTTCTCATCTGCCATGAACCTGAGTTTTACAGTGATATCGTAAGTAAAGTTTGGGATTGTTCTCAGTGGACAACGAAGGTGTTATAGTTAAATTGACCCATGAGCAAAGAAATGCTCGTGGGTTTTCTGTTTTCAAAATAGAACTTGCATTTATTTCCAATGAGGTATAAAGTGATTAGAAAAAGATTTTCTAAGATTTGAGGTGTAATTTTGAGCAAAAAATCAGAAAATACAGGAATTAACATTAGTGTAAAATCATTCATAACAGCAATTGTTGTTATATTTGTGTTAATGGTATTAACATATGGTTTGACATTTATCATACCAGGTGGAGGAATTCCATTTTGGAAATGGGCATTGTCGCCGATTCTGGTACTTGGTGCAGATGGCAATGTATCTTTGATTGCAGTTATCATTTTCTTGCTGGTGATCGGTGGTATTTTTAACTGTTTGGATAAGTGCGGTTTAATGCAATATATGCTGGATACCATAACGAATCGATTCGGAAAAGAACGATATAAGTTATTAGCGTTGATTACCCTGTTCTTTATGGCAATGGGTTCTATGATTGGTTCCTTTGAAGAGGCGGTGCCTATGGTCCCTATTGTAGTAGCTTTGGCAGGGCGCTTGGGTTGGGACCCATTGGTAGGTTTGGGAATGAGTATACTGGCTATTGGTTGTGGATTCTCAGCAGGGGTATGTAATCCATTTACTGTTGGTGTTGCACAGGAATTAGCAGGATTGCCTATGTTCTCGGGAATTTCGTTCCGTTTAATTGCATTTGTCCTTGTATATGCACTGCTGTTAGCATTCTTATATTTTTATGCAAAGAAAATAGAAAAACCAATCGATGCAGATACTTTTAAGCACAACTTTACATATGACGAAAAGATGGCAAAGGGTTTGAAACTTTTTGTTGGAATTATGTGCGGTGGAATTTTGTTGGTTCTTAGTTCTGTTGTGCTTACATTTTTACAGGATATCACCATGATTATCGTAGCCGTAACATTCTTGGTGGCAGGTCTTGTAGCAGTTGTTCAAACCGGACGTGGTGGTAATATTGCAAAAACATTCTTTAATGGTGTGGGAAGTGTTTTTCCTGCCGTATTTATGATTCTTATGGCAAATTCCATCAAATACACCATGATAGAAGGAAATATTCTGGACCCTATTTTACAGGGGATGGTTGCAACAGCAGCCACGCTTCCTAGATGGTCAGTTATTTTATTTATCTATTTGATAGTACTTGTATTAAACTTTTTCATAGCATCAGGTTCAGCAAAAGCATTTTTACTTATGCCACTTATCATTCCAATTGCTGAGACTTTTGGGATTTCGGCACAACTTTGTATTGCTGCCTTCGCATTCGGTGATGGATTTTCGAATGTGCTGTATCCAACGAATCCAGTGCTTTTAATTAGTTTAGGTTTGGTTGGCGTAGATTATGGCAAGTGGTTTAAGTGGAGCTGGAAGTTTCA
>CAZDAP010000228.1:0-2377 GCA_964503585.1 uncultured Lachnobacterium sp.
GATATGGGCGATAATACAAAAATTACGAATTTTGCTCTGATCTACTGACATATATTGTCCTCTTTCTATTTATACTTGTATAAGTTCTTCTATTTTACGTGTTTTCTGTGGATTTCGCAACTGTATTTTCTGAAATTTACATCTCACTTTTTACCTGTTCGACAAATGCTTTATCACACTCTGCATAGCGACATATTTTATCAATAGACTCATTCTCTTTAAGCATATTAATAATTATGAGTCTTTTTCCTTCCTCTCTTCCTTCTTCTCTTCCTTCTTCTATCCCTTGTTCTCTACTATCCGCCATTAAATCTTGAATTGCTTTACACACGTCATTTTTTCCTCCTTCAACTGTATAGTCCTTTGCCTGTACTAACTCTTTTGAATTGGTATACTTGGTAACTACTTCAAATGCATCTTCATCCATCTCTTTGTAATATGCATCGTGTTCCACCAAATCCAAAAGTTTTATTTTATCATCTGAATATCGGATAAAATCAAATACCTGTTTTACGTCCGTTTGAAACACATCTGTATTCTCAAACTGACGAATATCAATAACATTGATTTTGTAATCCGATACTATCTTCTGTAATGAATCCGGTACATCCTGAAACTCTAACATATCATGCAGACATCGAGGTCCATCCCACGGTTCTTTCCCTGCATATAATACAAATGTGGCGAGAGGATTTAACTTACTATCTTTCTTAAATCCATACAAGTATTCGCCTGAAGAAATACCTTTTTCTGCACGTACCTCTTTTTGAATCTTTATCAACTGTTTTTCATAATCTGCGGCATCATATAGCATATTCCTCAGGGCTAACTCATAATCCATCTCTTCCTGATTCTCGATACCCACAATCATAAAATTCGTTCCAAATGCAACCTTTCGCAGTACATCTCTGCTTCGTTTGCTCACGGTTGGATTTGCATCCTGCAAATCCATCTCCTTTACAATCTGCTCGCCGCCACAGCCTGCTCCATTAATCAAATCTGCACAACGACGATTATCATGGAAATACTTCTTCCATCCTTCATCTTTTCCCATAGGGCTCCCTTCTGTAACCTCATGGAACTTCTCTGTAAGAATTATACGAAAAAATCTATCAACAGACAACTTGTTACTTAAAAATTCTTTTATACTTTTTCTCTCAATTCTCGGATAACCTTCCGAACTGGAAATGACTCCGAAACATATCCATTCGAATCTGTCCCGGAAATAAATGAACTAGATGCTCAACCATAATCCCCTGTCAAGCATGGATGCCTCCTGCATCCGACACACTTAATGATAACTCCCACAGACAAATTCTCATGAATCATCTGTTGATGAGTAAATTATAAATTGCATAAATATTTTTGTCAACCTCAAAACCAAAAAGCCTCCATCATCCGATGCATGTGTGAAAGCGAGTTCTGTAGTACCATCTGCTGCAATTTCATCCGCACAGATAAATTCCATCTCCTGTTTTGCTGCATTGTAGTAATACAAGTTTGCAAAAAGACTTGCATTCTTCGCACCAAGGTTCGTAATCATATATGCTTTGAAACCAAACTCACCGCTGTAAGAAAGGTTGATTTCAATATGATAATTTTACCAATTACTTTATTCAGAACGGTTACAGGAATATTGTTGATTGGTTTTTCTGCGGAGCTGATGGTTACGCCCCAATCAATGTCTGCAATATTCTCTGCGGTCACATCTTTGCCGTTAACACTCCAAACAACGCCGTTGCCCATGTCAAACTTCATGGTGATGTCTTTACCTTTGATATCTTTGAATACATCACTAGGCACTTCGGTGCTGCCGTTCATGTCTACAGCAATGATATCGCCTTCTTTGGCATCAGCTACTTCATCACGGATGACATCCCAGCCCTGTTTGCCATCTTCACCCTGAATGTGAGGAGCTTCGTATACGGCAATAGCGATAGTGCCATTTAATGTTGCACAGCGGTCTGTATCCTTTGGAGTAAATACCCATTCAGCCATAGTTGTCTACCAATACAACATCAAGAGTTACACAAACAGTGCTATAATTCTGAGAAATTAACTTAACCTTTATAGTACCAGTTTCACCTATTTCACCCTTGCAAATCGTATAGGTCAATGTACCGTTTTCAAATACAACTCCATCTTCTGTCAATGTAAAATCACCAGATACTTCAGGCTGAGACACAGCAATTCCACCACAATCTTCTGGTAAAAACGCTTTAACATCGATGCTTTCTGTGGTATCTACTGTATACACATAACGTTTAACTACAGTATGGTCATCTACCTCAATTGATGCTTTGTTAATCGTAACAGGTGAAGACAAACTCACTTCTTCGCTTGGTACATTAATCTGATAGTTCTCTGCATCAGCTCC
>CAZDAP010000229.1:0-2371 GCA_964503585.1 uncultured Lachnobacterium sp.
AAAAGAAATTATTGAGAAGAAGCATTTATCCAAGGCTCACATTTCAAAATCTATTGATAATCTTTGTACAAAAGGGTTTATAAAACTTACAGAGGATAGTAATGATAGGAGAATTATTCATATTTCTTTAACAGATAAATCAGAAAATGTGGTTCTAGAAGTAGCGGAAATCTATGATGAGTGTAAGACAGTGATGCAAAAAGGAATCAGTTCTGATGAAATGCTGATTGTAAAGAATGTAATAGAAAAAATCATTAAAAATATTAATGAAGAATTAGGAGAATAAATGGAAGTATAAAGTATATTTATATTTTTTATCCATATAGTTCGCTGGCGAACCAAATAAATCAGAAAATAGGAGTAGGACATAAATGCAAAAAGTTGATGAATATTTAAATTATATCGAGGAAAAGGCAAAACTTTGCGAGAAAAATAATAATATTGCAAAAAATCTATATGCGGAATATGATGTTAAAAGAGGGTTACGTGATGAAAATGGTCAGGGTGTTCTTACAGGTTTGACAAATATATCAAGTATTAAATCTTTTGAGTATAAGGATGGACAGAAATATCCCTGTGATGGAGAGTTATTATATCGAGGTTATGATATTAAGAAACTAGTAGAAGGTGGAATAACAAATCGTTATTTATTTGAAGAAGGCGTATATCTGTTATTGTTTGGTGAACTTCCAAATGAAATGCAGTTAATGGAATTTCAGGAAAAGTTGGGAATGTGCATGAAGTTTCCAACGAATTTCACAAGGGACGTTATTATGAAGGCTCCTTCTGAAGATATTATGTCCGTAATGACAAAGAGTATTTTAACATTGGGCTCTTATGACAAGAAAAAGAATGATCTGGAGATTGCAAATGTATTGCGCCAAAGTATCCAGTTAATTGCAACATTTCCTATGATGGCGGTATATGCATATCATGCTTATAATCACTATGAAAAAGGTGGAAGTATGTATATTCATAGACCGAAAAAAGAATTATCCATTGCAGAAAACTTCCTGAGAATTTTAAGACCTGATATGAAATATACAGAATTAGAGGCAAAGGTCTTAGATATTGCATTGCTGTTACATATGGAACATGGTGGTGGAAATAATTCTACATTTACCACAAGAGTTGTTACGTCATCTGGTTCAGATACATATTCAGTAATTGCGGCCGCTATGTCATCCTTAAAGGGAGCAAAACATGGTGGCGCAAATCTTATGGTAATGAATATGATGGATGACATAAAGGGTCACGTGAAGGATTATAAAGACGAAGAGGAAATTGCTGCATACTTAAATAAAATATTAAATAAAGAAGCATTTGACAGAAAAGGTTTGATATATGGCATGGGACACGCTGTATATTCTTTATCAGATCCAAGAGAGGTTGTCTTTAAAAATTTTGTTGAACAACTTGCACATGCAAAAGATAGAGATGAGGATATGCTTTTATATAGCAGTATAGAAAAGATTGCACCTAGAATAATTAGCGAGCAAAGACAAATATTTAAAGGGGTAAGTCCAAATGTAGATTTTTACAGCGGATTTGTATATGAGTTGTTGAATATTCCAAGAGAATTATTTACTCCATTATTTGCGATTGCAAGAATTGCAGGATGGAGCGCTCATAGGCTAGAAGAACTTACTACAGCGGATAAGATTATACGTCCAGCGTATAAAAGCATTGCGAAAAAAAGAGAGTATGTGTTGCGAGAAAATCGATAATTAGATTGGAGTACTTATTATGACAAATCAGGAAATTCAAAATTTGCTAGAGAAACAGCGTAAATTTTATAAAAGTGGAGCGACCATTCCAGTAGATTTTCGAGTTGAACAGTTAAAAAAATTATATGCAACAATAAAAAAATACGAAAATGAAATTAACGAAGCCTTGAAAAAGGATTTGGGAAAAAGTCCATTTGAAGGTTATATGTGCGAAGTAGGAATGGTGTTAGCAGAAATTTCTTATATGATTCGGCATACCAAGAAATTTGCTAAGAAGAAAACGGTTCCTACACCGTTGACAAATTTTCCATCTCATAGTTATACACAAGCAGTTCCTTATGGAAACACACTTATTATGAGTCCATGGAATTATCCATTTCTCTTAACTATGGACCCACTTACAGATGCGATTGCGGCAGGAAATACTGCGATTGTAAAGCCAAGTGCTTATTCTGCAGCGACAAGCCAGGTTATGGAAAAAATCATTTCAGAATGTTTTGTGCCAGAATATGTGACAGTTGTGACTGGAGGAAGAGCAGAGAACACAGCACTTTTGGAACAGAAGTTTGACTTTGTGTTTTTCACAGGCAGTCAATTTGTTGGAAAAGAGGTGCTTCGTCATACAGCAGAGCATTTAACACCTG
>CAZDAP010000230.1:0-2336 GCA_964503585.1 uncultured Lachnobacterium sp.
CTTCTGCAAGAGCGTTTGCAAGTTTTTCCATAGAAGTGCTTCCTGCCATTGTGATGGTTCCACTTAACTGTGTGCTACCTGTGTTGCCACTTTCTGTGCCATCTGAGTTACCACCACATGCAGTAAGACTACCAGCCATAACCACTGTTGCAACTAAAAGTGTTGCTAATCTTTTAAATTTCTTTTTCATATTCTTTCTCCTTTTGAAAAATAATTCGTTATCAATTTTGTTTACACACTTACTATAATTCCCAAAAGTAAAGTCCACTATCGCAGTCAAGTAAAGAAAATGTAAAAAGTATGTGTAACAAAAATACAAAAAACTATAGGATAAAAAATGAAACATGATATAATAGGTATATATTTGTACGGAGGGGATAGATATGTTTACATTTACAAAAGATTGTCTTATCGGTGTTCCAGAGATTGATGATGAACACAAGAGACTTTTTGAATTAATCGGAGAAGTAGATGCTGCATTGAAAGCAGACACAAATTCTGTTACTACTGCTATGGCATTACTGAATGAATTAAAGCAGTATGCTATGACACATTTTGCTCACGAAGAAGCATATATGGCTAGTATTCATGATCCAGAATTAGAACGTCAGCAAAAAGAACATCAAGCATTTGTCGATAAAGTAAATACTTATCGTTTTTCTGACATTACTGACGATGCTTCTGCAAAAGAATTGATTTTAGAATTATTGGATTATCTTTCCAGATGGCTTATGGGGCATATCTTAGGAAGTGATATTTTAATCGGCCAGTTTAAAGCAGACGACAAACCAAAGGCTCCTGTATTTACGGAAAAATACAAAACAGGCATTGCTATGGTAGACGAAGAACATAAGGTATTATTTGAAATTATTGGCAAAATCTATAAAACAATTGAAGTGGAATTAGTACACGATAAATACGACCTTATTTTAGATATTTTGGATGAATTAAAAGAATACTCTCGTGTACACTTTGCAGATGAAGAAAACTATATGCGTGAAATTGGCTATGAAGGTCTGGCTCAACAGGAAATTTTACATCAGAAATTTATTGAAACTTTAGAAGATTTGAATTTAGATGAAGTAGATGAAAATCAAGAAGCATATCTCTACGAGTTCTTGAATTTCTTGCAAAATTGGTTGGCAAATCATATTTTAAAAGTGGACAAATTGATTCCACAGCGTTAAGATATATTTGTGAAAACAACAATATAAATGGAGGGTTTTTAAAAATGAAAGATTGTAATTGCGGATATTGTATGAGAGGCGAACTCTTAGACAAATTTGGTATTGAAATTTGTGACTTGGAAGTAAGTCAGCTCATCCTTTTCAAAGAACAGAGTCATCCAGGACGTGTTATCGTAGCTTACAAAGATCACGTAAGTGAAATCGTTAACATTTCTGATGAAGAACGTAACTTATTTATGGCAGATGTTGCTCGTGCGGCAAAAGCGCTTCACGCAGCATTCCATCCAAAGAAAGTAAACTACGGCGCATACGGCGATACAGGATGCCATTTACATATGCACCTCGTACCAAAATACGAAGATGATCCATTCGAATGGGGTGGCGTATTTGCTATGAATCCAGACCGTAAATACTTAACAGAAGAAGAGTATGCGGAAATGATTCAGAAAATTAAAGATAACTTATAAAAGTTTTGAAGGCGTTACCAACCTCGGTAACGCCTTTTTAAGAATTATACCTTATATAGTATAAAATCTGTGTATCTACATCATAAATTGCAAGTGTGTAATTCATAGAGTTTCTCTCTAGGACTTTTTCTTCATCATAATAATCGATTGCTTCACTGTGTCTATCTAGGAAAAAATAATATCCATTCGAAATTTCTGGTACAGAAAAAGATTCAAAATTACTTTTTTTCAATATCTCCTCTAATGTACTGCTTACTGGTAATTGTTTCCATAAGTCGTCATTTTTGATTTTATTTTCTAAGTCATTAGAAGAGAATTGAAACCCATAAAACACTTCTCCGTCACCGTGAAAGGTTTCTTCTGAACTGTAATTTATGATTTCTTCTCCTGACTCAATCCCTATTCCGATTTCCTCAGAAATCATCTCGGTCATTGTCTTCTGTGATTGGCATCCAACCAAACATAATAACATAAAAATACATATCATAATTGTGGTGTATTTCTTCATTATCAACAGAGTACCTCCCCTTTTCTAACATCACTCTAGGAAGAACAAACATAACAACAATACAATACTTGGTAAAAATGGAGCAACAATACCAACTATACCGATTACAACGAGCAAACCATACTTTTCGCCTTGCTTCCATCGCTTTATACCATACATAAGCATAAGCAAACC
>CAZDAP010000231.1:0-2330 GCA_964503585.1 uncultured Lachnobacterium sp.
GGATTTTTTCACCTTTCTTTAATTCTTCAGCAACAACATCTGTAAATGCTTTTAATGCTGCTTCTGCATCTTTTTTAGAGAGACCTGTTTTGTCAGCCATAGCTGCAACTAATTCTGTCTTATTCATGTTATATTCCTCCTCTGGATTTTCACTTATTATAATGCGAGTTTCTTTCCCAAATAACTCGCACTATTAGTTATACTTCCTTTTTTTGTATTTGTCAAGGCAAAACCCCTTTGTTTTCGGCATTTTCGGTCTCTTCCTAGGATTCTGTTTCTGTTGTTACTTCTGAGGTTTCTTCGGTCTCTTCCTCTGACTCTGTTTCTTCTGAATCCTCTGTCAATTCGACACTAATCGTTGCTTTCTCTGAATTTACCGACAGGTACTTTTTCCAACTGTCATAACCCGATGCATCAATCTCAAGTACGTGTGTTCCATAGGTCACTTCTACTGGTTGTGTATGGTCAACTTTCGCATTATCGATATATACCTCTACGTCTTCTACATCAATTTCAAAGGTAACCAAGCCCGTTTTCTTGCCTTCCCCTTTTAAAGTGTCCAAATCAATCTCTGTGGTTTCCCCGCGAACAATTTCAATTTCTGTAGTACTGCCCCAGCCATTATTCGCTACTTTTAATGTATAAGTACCCTCTGGTAATTCCATCTCCATGGAATCCGATATGAGTGCAAAGATATCCTTATTCAACTGTAAGAAACTTCCATCAAATAATTCGGTATTACGCAGAACCAGATTTCCATGTCCCGTTGTAACCACAATTGATAAGATTTTTTTCTCTTTACCAACCACGGTCAAAATATCTTCCTCGGACAACTCCGTCAACGCAACTCTCTGACCATTGGAAAATACATACAGTTTCTCTTGAATAGAGTATTTGGTATCCGCTATGGTAAATACACCTTTCGTCTCATCAACAGAAAAGCGTCGAATTTTCTCGTATTCCCACACTTCATCCGATAACTGTACCTCCGTCAGGTAGCCATCTCGATCTCTTTCTCCTATGGTCACAACTCTTCCTGCTGTAAATTCAGCAGCCGGTGAAAAGTTTCCATACTTATCTTTAAACTGGGTAGTAAAACTGTACTCATAATAATGTTCCAATCCTGTATTATAAGAATACAGCACCAATGATTCTTCTGCTGTATCGTTGGATACAATCAAAAATAAGGAACTTTCTCCTGCGCCCTCTGTACCGTTTTCCTCTGTCTGGGAAGCCTCTTCATTCTTTCCCGTTGTATTATTTCCACAGGACATCACGCACATAGAAACTAGTACCATCAAAAATCCATATAAAATTACTTTTCTTATGTTCTTCTTTTTCATAGGTCAAGTATACCTTATTCTTTTCTAATTGAAAACAAATTTTCCACGAAATTTAGCCTTTTTCCTTCCTGTTCAATTACCTTTTTCAGTTTTTCAATATCTCTTTCCGATATCCAGGTCTTTCTGGAATTCATATAATGATTCGTTATTTTCCAGAACTTCTCAGGGAATAATAAAAGACCATAGAGTTTCTCATACTCCTCCTGTTCCAAGGGACGTATTCTCATATAACTTTCTAAAATCTCATCTCCAACACGAATATCCCACTCATTTTTTTCCTGCATCTTTCGCAAAAAATTGGCTAAATCCCAAATACACCACCGATATGTGAAATTTTCGAAATTTATAACTTTCCAGTTATGATCCACATATACAATATTGTGCTGATTATAGTCGCCATGACAGATACAGCATTGCATCGGCACGATATTTTTCTTGTCTAAAATAAATATAGATTCTTTTGCGGTTTGCAGCATTGGCTCATGGGCATTTAAAAAGATTCTTTCAAATTCATTTTTCTTCTTTCGATTACGAATATAATTTCGAACCTTTATCAGTTCCTTGTTATGCTTTTCTTTTTCCGCTACCACTAGTTGATCACATGCTATGTTTTTATCTACACCATCTGTATCTATCTGAGACGCAATCTTGTGATACTGCGCCAGAAGCGCTGCTGCTTCTTTTAGTTCTTTTACCTGATTTACATTTAACTCTGTTCCCGATATGTATTCCTTTAAAAGAAAGCGTTCACCAGTTACCTCATCTACGGTTACCGCTTCTCCGTTTTTATTCTCTGCGATTTGCTCCACAGAAAATCCCGCGTCTTTTAAATTTGCAAGGTAGTTTCGTAACAGCTCTCCTTTTTCCTTCGCACCACGAAATCCAGTCAGAACCCATTGTCCCCTGTTCGTATTGCAAATATAGATTCCTCTTCCTTTGGTAACCTCATATATTTCCATTTCATATTGCGAAAGAATCGCTTCTATC
>CAZDAP010000232.1:0-2328 GCA_964503585.1 uncultured Lachnobacterium sp.
GTGAACCAGTGTCATTTGCTCCTCTTCCGTATTCAGCGATAATAGCCTGTTTCTTTTCTTTTGCGATCATGTTATGATCCTCCTTTTATTTTATATTAACGCCCTTTTCTTTATGGTACTCAGCAGCGGTCGGAGTGTCCGTCCACCGAGTATGGGCTAACCATACTTGAATAATATATCACACTATTCTCACAATGTAAACTATTATTTTAATTGAAATAACTTACAATACATACTGGTGTACGATAGAATGCTTTGGAAATCTTAATACCATCACGTGCATTACTTGCATGTACAACCTGTCCGTTACCAATATAAATCGCCACATGATTAATGCTGCTACCATCTCCGTAGAAAATCAAATCTCCTGGACGAATCTGGTCTCTAGAAATCTTTGTACCATAACTTGGTTGCGCACGTGAAGAATGTGGTAATGAAATACCAAACTTCTGGTAAATTTTCATTGTAAAACCAGAACAGTCAACACCATTTGTTAAACTTTCACCGCCCCAAACGTAACGGTTACCAACGAACTGTAATGCATAGTTAACCAAATCAATACGAGTCTGTGAAACACCACTTTCATATGTTAATTCTTTCATAGTGTTACCAGTCTTTAATTTCATGCCAACTTCTGCATAATCAGCTGAAATATAGCCTTCATAATTATCTACTTCGATTTTAATCCAGCCATCAACCTCTTCTACTACTACGAAATCGTCTTCTTCGTTTACGATAGCCAATGTGCGTGACTCTGTTGATGCTTCCTCACGAACACGAAGTGCTTCTGTTGTTACAGTAGCCATTTTCTTTACTTCCTGCTGTGCAAGTACAAGTGCTTCTTCTCCTGTAACGATATAATCAGCACTTACATAACCTTCTACATTACCAGATGTAATCTGATAATAGCCATTTTCTTCTCCAAGAATTTCACAAGCAGCGTAATTTGTCATTTTACCAACAATGCTAGCTTCTGAACTTGGCTTTTCACGAACATTTAAGTTACCTTCTACAATAGCCATACCAAGGTTTGTATAACCATATGTATCATACTGACCCTGACCAACTACTACATTATCTGTATCAACAACACCGATTGAACCATCTACCGCTCCAGTTGCACCAGCTACAGTTGTGTCACTATTTCCGATTGCTGCATTTGCACCAGCTGAAGAAAGAATACCATAAGTTTCTTCATCAATCATATTAGTTTTATCAAATGAAATAGATGAGCAACCTAACAATAACGCGAAAACAAGAATACCTGAAGTTCCAATAATTGTCTTTTTATCAAATCTCATTTTAATCCTCCAAATTCAAACGTGCCAATTCGCACCTTTGTGAGTATAGCAAGATTTTTTTACATTGTCAACACAATTATGTAATATTTTTGTAACATTTTCTCGATACTTCAATATCTGACTGCATTTGAGTTCTTAATTCTTCTACAGAATTGAATTTCTGCTCTGGTCGAATGAATTGAATAAAAGACACAACAATCTTTTCACCATAGATATCTTGATTAAAATTATCAATATAGGTTTCTACTCCTACAATATTGGCATCCGACACGGTTGGTTTGCAACCGATATTGGTCACTCCCATATACGTTTTTCCATCTACCAATACTTCCGTCACATAAACACCATTTGGTGGTAAAAGTTTGTTTGCAGGAAGTATCATATTAATAGTAGGAACACCTATCCTTCGACCAAGTTTTCGACCATGCAAAATTTCACTTTTTATAAAATACTTATATCCTAAAAGTTCATTTGCTTTTTTTATATTGCCATCTGCAATTTTTTCACGCACATAAGTACTGCTGATATCACGATTACTGTCTTTTAGTTTTTCAATCACAACCGTTTTATATCCATACTCTGTTTCAAATTGCTGCAAGGTATGATAATCACCAGCGCGCTTATGTCCAAATCGAAAATCATCCCCTACTACTACATATTTCATCTGAAGAGCTTTGCTAATCCATGCAACGAACTCTTTTGGTTCCATGGACATGACCTCTGTAGTAAATGGACATTCTATCAAATAGTCGATTCCACGTTTTTCAAATATATACTGTTTTTCTTCATTGGTTGTAAGAACATTTGCAACGATTTCTTCCACTTTATTGCGTGGTGGAATGTCAAAGGTAAATGCAACAGAGGCCAAATTGTACTTTTCACTGTATTCTAGAACAGTCTGCATTAATAAATCATGACCTCTATGCAGCCCATCAAATTTTCCCAATGTAACCGCTGTAGGTTCTTCAACCCGAAAATCTAATGTTTTTCTTATAAATTCCATATTATTCCATAAATAATTTTATTG
>CAZDAP010000233.1:0-2288 GCA_964503585.1 uncultured Lachnobacterium sp.
GGTTGTGCAGCTCGTGACGAAGGTGGCGTAGCAGGACGTAACAACAAAGGTCTTGTTACAATGGACAGAAAGACAAAGAAAGACAGCTATTATATCTATAAAGCATATTGGAATCCAGAACCAATGGTTCACCTTTGTGGAAAACGTTATGCTCAGAGAGCTGGCGAAGAAAGAGAAATCAAGGTTTACACAAACCAGGATAACGTAACTCTTTACATGAACGGCGAAGTAGTAGGCGAACAGGCTCCAGTAGACCACATCGCTAAATTTACTGTAAACATGAAAGATGGAGAAAACATCTTTATGGCAGTTGCTGGCGAAGTAAAAGATACTATGACTATCGAAAAAGTAGACGTTGAACCTGAAATCTATGTTCTTCCAGGACAGGATGAAGGCGAAGGCGGAGCTGCTAACTGGTTTACAGCTTCAGGTGATGTTGACTTAGATGATTCTCCAATGGAATTCCCAGAAGGAAAATTGAGTGTTAAGAATACAGTTGGTGAAGTATACAAGAACGAAGAAGCATGGGCATTCTTTGGAGCGATGCTTGGCGGCAAGCTTGGACCAGATAATGCAATGTGGAATATGTTAGAAAACTTCCAGGTTGAACAGATGCTTTCTATGAGTGGAGAACTTCCAGAAAATGCATTAAAAGCAATCAATAAAGAATTAAATAAGTATGACGTAGTATAATAATTAAAACTGCAATATTTTAAAAGACCACTCCGAATTTGGAGTGGTCTTTTTGTCTTTTGTACAATGTTTTTTGAAAAGGGTGGGTTAATACATTGTCAATAAGGTGGAAACGTTGTAAAATAGAACATATGAGTATTGATAGACTTAATTGGGGGAATAGTCTATGGAAAATAAAAAGCGACCTACAATTGCGATTATGGCAGGTAATGCAGAATCGGAATATATAGTAAAATTATTGGCGGGTTTTCGTAATTGTGCAAGGGAAGAGGATGTTAATCTCGTGTTCTTTATGGGACCACATATTCCACGTTATTGTAAGGATATTTTAGCAGGTTCATTTGCATGGGATTATGATTTTCAATTTCATACAGTATATGATTATGTACACTTTATTAAGCCAGATGCGATTATTGTGGCATATGGTTCGTTGTCACATTTTAAACATGTGCCAAATGTAGATGAATTTGTTGCTCGTTTCAAAGGGATACCTACGCTGGTATTGGGGGATTTTGTTCAAGATCCAAACGTTCCTCATTTGATTGGAGGAAATTATAGTGGAATGAAAGAATGCGTGCGACATTTGGTAGAGGATCATGGTTATCAAAAAATTGGTTTTGTAGGCGGGCCAAAGAGAAACTATGATTCTAACCGACGTATGCTGGCATACAAGGATGTGTTAACAGAACATGGCATTCCAGTAGAGGAGAGTTTGATTATACACGGAAACTACACAGAGCATATGGATGCTGAAGTAGAAGCCTTGCTGGACCAGAATCCTGGAATTGAGGCAATTGTTTTTGCAAATGACAATATGGCAAAAGCAGGGTATCGTGTTTGTGCGGCTAGAGATTTGGTAGTTGGACATGATATTGCTATTACAGGATTCGATGATGGGGATATTGCCAAAAGTTTGGAGCCAGCGCTTAGTAGTGTTGCGCAAAGCAGTTTTATGTTTAGTTATAGAGCGATACATGCGGCTATAGAATTGTGTAAAGGAAATATGCCAAAGTCTGAAGAGATGAAGGCGCATTTTCGTAGACGAGAATCCTGTGGTTGTAAGTTTGCATTAAATGAGGTAAAAAAAGTAGACAATTTAGTGGAATTACGTGAACTTATGGCAGCAAGGGTGGAAATTATTACCGATGAACTGTTTTCTACAATACCATATGAAAAAGACAAGGCACAGTACAGAGGGTGGTTAGGTGGTCTTTTGAATGAAATTATTCATATGGTTTTTGAAGAAAAACAAAACGATATATTTAGTGAGACAATACATCGTAATTTGAAAAAGATGTGCCAGCATCCATTTGTTTCAAAGCATTTCTTGTTGGAATATTTAGAAAGAGTTATGTTTGAGTTGATGGAGGCTGCGGAGGATGAACAGCAACAAGTAGAGATTAATTCTTTACTTCGAACAATTCGCCAATTTATTCATTCTCAGGAAGTCAATAGTTTACAACAGGAAAATATAGATGTTCAGAGAAAGATGTGGTTTCTCCCTTCCTTTACTGTCGATTTGATTAATGTAAATCTGGATATGGAAGAGCAGATGTATTATATTATGAATCGATTAAAAGCCATGGGAATTACCA
>CAZDAP010000234.1:0-2284 GCA_964503585.1 uncultured Lachnobacterium sp.
TCTAATATCTGGGAATAATAAATTTTCATTTCTCCTAATCTGCATAAACCCTCCTGCATATTTGGAACAACATTACCAATATTAATCCAAAAATCATCTCCACTCTGATTGTAATAATCAACTGTAAAACTGTCAAGATATAACCTTCTACTTCTGTAGTCCCCATCACATATCCAATAGGCAAATCTTCAGCAATTTTAATTGGTATGGAATTATCATCTGTAAGTTCAGCTGCATAAACCTCAACATCAAAACGCATGTGACCATTTTAAACTCAACTATTTTCTTTTTCGTCCTTATATACGCTTTTTCCAAATATCTTTCCCCTTTTGAAATACTCGCAAATTTTCTCGTTTTCTTTCATATAAGTCTCTTAATCTTGGAATTCTAATTTGACGTTCAACGACATCTTTCTCATAAATTGCAAATTCCATTTCCGCCTTATCGACATCTACAAGAGAACGATTTTGAACATATTGTAACAATTTTGCTTCTCTTTCAACAAAAGAATGCGTCTTTATATCGTCAATTCTCATATGAAATAATTTCTCATATGGAATATTGTAAAACATGGAATTTCCAGAATCATAGATTGGTGCAAATCCTAATATCCCCAAAGTATCTGGATTTCTCATAATCGCAATGTTATTCATATGCCTATCTGTATTTGTCATCAAATAATCTGTCATTATCTGATAATCTATAAAATCCGTGAAATCCTGTTCTGTCATTCCAAGACCTAAACATACTTTTTTTAACGGATAATAAAAGGATTCATTCTGCCTTATTTTAATCGTCTGCAATAATTCCCACGCACTGATACACTCAATATTTTCACTACAAAAGTCATAACTCATGCATCCTAGACCTTCTACATTTCCGTCTACTTGCACCTGTACCAACGAATACGGAGTATAATTAGCAAATCCTTGCTGTTCATGCAATTTTGTAGCAAAAATCTCATTTAAACTTTGTTGATAAGACTGCCCATAATTTCCCTTAATCATATAACGACGGCCATCCTTATCAATACACCATTTTTTCTGCAATTCTCCTTGAGAAGTGGCACAGTTAAATCTTGTTTCTTTTCTCAAGTCAATCATATGGTCTCGATTAATAGTGATTTCTCCAAATGTATCAACAAAATCATTTGTAAACAGGTTTGTATCCTTCCATGTAAGCCCTTCCCCTCGTGGTTGAATCCAATAACAATCTGATAGACTCAATGCCAAATTATTCACCAATGCACTGTTTGTAGAAGAATACCCCAGCCTTTGAAGTGCACTCTTAGCTCCGTGTCTAGTCTTGGGGATTGCTCGATCCTTCCACCACTCATGAAATTTCATATTATTCATCTGTCCGCCTAATGGAAAATGTGCTGCAGCCGCCTCGTTTCGTCGTACACTTCCTAATGCACCATCATCTGATATTTCCATTAAACATACTGGAATATCTTTATGCATTAAATAGTATTCCCTTGCCTGTTGCTTCATTCAAACACCACCCCCATTACGTCCATAAAATATCTTCTTCCTTATCGAACCTACAATCTCTATTGAATTTTTCTTGAATTTCATAAAATCTTTCAAACAGGTCATCAATATACAACGCAAGGTTCTGTTCCTTTATATCCTCTAAATTTTCTTGTACATAAATTCTATTTCCTTTTACATCTAAAATGCAGTTTTGATTCTTATCATAATAATACGAACAACCGCCCTTTCCCTTAATCTCTTTTAAGGAAGAATTTATACTTGGTAATGTTCTTGCAAGTAAGTTGACAATATATGGTGCAGGAGAATTAGTCCCTTGCTCCCAATTGCGTAAAGTACTAAGCGGTATTCTATACATCTCAGCAAAAGTTTTTTGAGACATACCAGTAGATTCTCTTATTTCTTTTACATTTTGATACATATTACCCTCCTTGTATCCGATTCGGTTAGTTTTTTAGTTATTATACCCGAATCAATCACTATTAGTCAAGATTTATATTATAGTATTTACTCACAAAAAGGCATTTTCTATCAGAAATCATAAGATTTTATTATCTTTTCACATTTATTTCTTTATCATAGCAATCTGTTTCAAAATATGCTATTACATCATTCAATGACTTCAAAACTGCTGTTGTCTTTTTGTATCATCTTATATTTTATCATCATATCATAAAAGGCAGCATCTATACTAGACACTGCCTTCTATTACGATTTTCAATTTACAACTTAAAAAATTATCTCTGTGAAAGTTCCTGTGTAATATCTTCCCAAGTAACTCCCTTTTCTAC
>CAZDAP010000235.1:0-2274 GCA_964503585.1 uncultured Lachnobacterium sp.
AGAGACAGCGTGTAGAGTTGATGCAACATTCTACTCGTTACTACGAAGATGAACTGATAAAGGATACGATTCCTTTGTTTGGAAGCAGACTGGATGAGTTTTTTGAAATTCTATATGCTGGGGGAAAAGGGGTTGAGTATCAAAATAAATACACTGCTAAAAAGAAAACCATCCTTTATATGAGAGAAAAAGAGCATCAATTGAAACTTTGTATAAAAGGAGATTATGATTCTCGTAATATATTAAAAGGGATTATTGTTTCTGGTGAAACACCTCAGTTTTTCAAAGGTGAGAGTAGTTTTTATTATGTGGAAGATGGTTATTTGAATCGAATTTCCCAACCATGTGCAGAGATATTAGGACCTATCATAGAGATGAGTCCGTACAAGCGTGTGCGTTTAGAGTTTGGACGTAAGGCATTTGCTGATTTTTATCATCATGTTATGCCAATGTTAAGCGAATATGTTGAATTCGAGGATATGGAACCAGATATTTTGGATACCTATGTGCCACCAAAAGCAGAGTTTAAGTTTTATTTGGATGCAGAGACAGATGTGATTACTTGTGATACGAAGGTTATATATGGTGAAGACCGAGGTTTATTTATAGGTGAAAGAGATGAAGAATCTGTTTTTGCAGTATTAGAACGTGGTGTCAATGAGCTGCTTACACTGGGAGAAGTGTTTTGTACGGATCGATTAAAACGTATTACCATACGAAAAAAGACACCATTATCTGTTGGAGTATCGTTAGAAAGCGGTATTATGAACCTGGATATTTCTTCTGAAGAATATTCAAATGAGGAATTACTTGAAATCCTTGGAAGTTATCGCAAGCGTAAAAAATATCATCAGCTAAAGAATGGAGACTACTTAAATCTTGAAGATGAAAATATCCAGATGTTAGAGGAGATGATGGAGTCACTTCATATTTCTTCGAAAGAATTTTTGAAAGGAAATATAAAGGTTCCAGCTTACCGAGCCTTGTATTTGGATAAAGTATTAGAAAAAAATAAATCTATATATACAGAGAGAGATAAACATTTTAAATCCTTAATTAAGGAATTTAAAACGGTATCCGATTCGGATTTCGAAGTACCAGAATCTTTACATAAGAATTTGCACGTTTTGCACCAGAAATAAATGCTGTGGTATTAAGTGGTACGCAAACTGTTCGAGCAGAGTTTCTAAAAGAATATCAAAATTATGATGTGCTAATTACATCCTATGATCTCTTAAAGCGTGATATTGGAGAATACGAAGACAAACAGTTTTTGTATCAGGTTTTAGACGAAGCACAATATATTAAAAATCATACGACGGCTGTAGCAAAGGCTGTAAAATGCATTAACAGTAAAACAAAATATGCATTAACGGGTACTCCAATCGAAAATCGATTGAGTGAATTATGGAGTATTTTTGATTATCTCATGCCAGGATTTTTATATGGATATGAAAACTTCCGTAAGGAATTAGAGGCACCAATTACAAAGAACAAAGATGAAGAGGCTTCGAATCGTTTGAAACGTATGATATCTCCATTTATTTTACGTCGATTGAAGCAGGATGTATTGACAGACTTACCAGATAAACTAGAAGAAATTCAGTATGCGAAGTTTGAGCCAAAACAGCAAAAACTTTATGATGGACAAGTTGTTCATATGAAAGAAATGTTGGAAAAACAAAGTGGCACAGATTTTGCACAAAGTAAGATTCAAATACTGGCAGAATTGACGAAACTACGTCAGATTTGTTGTGATCCATCTCTTTTATTCGAAAATTTTGATGGAGAATCCGCAAAGAGACAGGCATGTATGGATTTAATCAAAAGTGCCATTGAAGGGGAGCATCGTATGCTGGTATTTTCACAGTTTACATCCATGTTGTCACTACTAGAAGAAGATTTAACCAAAGAAGGGATTGTATATTATAAAATCACAGGAAGTACATCAAAGGAAGAACGTATACGACTGGTGAAGGAATTTAATGACGGAGAGGTTCCTGTATTTTTGATTTCTCTAAAAGCCGGTGGAACAGGGCTAAATCTGGTAGGAGCAGATGTTGTTATTCATTATGACCCATGGTGGAATCAGGCAGTTCAGAATCAGGCAACGGATAGAGCACACCGTATTGGACAGGAAAAAGTGGTTACGGTGTATAAGCTGATTGCAAAGGGAACGATTGAAGAAAAAATCGTGAAATTGCAGGAAAGCAAGAAGAATCTGGCTGATGAGATATTAAGTGGTGAGAATGGTGGATTGGCACAGTTGTCGAG
>CAZDAP010000236.1:0-2244 GCA_964503585.1 uncultured Lachnobacterium sp.
CCCTTTCTACGCTTTTACAAGTTCCTTAACCACTTCTCCTGCTAATATTAACCCTGCAACGGAAGGCACGAATGCTATAGACCCCGGTGTTGCTCTACGACTTCGTTTCTCATCACTTACAAAATTTTTATCTTCAATTGGTTCTAGCGGTATTTCTTTGGAGTAAACCACCTTTAAATGTTTCACTCCCCGCGCCTTTAATTCCTTGCGCATCACCTTTGCCAATGGACATACTGAAGTTTTATAGATATCTGCCACCTCAAATGCCGTTGGATCTAATTTATTTCCTGCTCCCATGCTGCTGATAATCGGAACTCCTGCTTCTTTGCAACTTTCCACAAGAGCCAATTTTGCAGTCACTGTATCTACCGCATCAATCACGTAATCATACTTTGAAAAATCAAATTGATTTTTCGTTTCAGGTAAAAAAAAGCAGTCCTGCTCATTCACTATCATCTCAGGATTAATTTCCAGTAAATGTTCTTTCATCACTTCCACTTTTTTCCGCCCAACGGTTTTTGTCGTGGCAATTAACTGCCTATTGATATTACTAACCGCCACTTCATCGCTATCCACGATGGTAATTTGACCTACACCACTTCTTGCCAATGCATCTACTGCATGTCCGCCTACTCCACCGATGCCAAATACAGCCACATGAGAATTTTTTAACTGTTCCATGGCTTCTGCCCCTAAGAGTCTTTTCGTTCTATCAAATCTTTCTCCCATGAACATTTTACCTTTCCATAAATTTCTATTTTCTGTTAAATACAATTCATGCAGGCGCTTATTCCACGCCTGCATGTCTTTCATCTTATAAACTTTCTTCGATGATACCTTCACGATATGCTTTTAAGAGTGCCTCTAAATCTGCAATTTCCTCTTTCATATTTTTACCAATGTCAGTATCTGCTACTCTCTTACGTTTACTTACACGCTGAACCAATGTCTTGTGTGACACAACATCATTTCCTTCCTCTATTGCTTTTGCAACAGATTCAAATGGTTCATGTTCTGCCAAACTAAGTCCATAGGAATTATAAATTAACGTATATCCTGCAATACCAGTCTTTTCCTGATAAGCCTTTGAAAAACCACCATCAATGATTAAAACTTTACCATTACAATGGATTGGAGACTGACCTTCTTTTACCAATACTGGAATATGGCCGTTGATAATATGAGATTCATTTCCGCCAAGTCCAAACTCTTTTAAAATTTTATCTGTTACTTCTTCTTGTTCGATTAATTTATAGTATGGATTTTTTGGTTCTTTATACGTACTCTTATCTGCCACAAACTGTCTTTCAAAAGTCGTCATTCTCTCTTTTCCATAAACTGGTGAATTTTTATTCAACCAAAGATACCATAAAATATCCAGCCCCTTTTGTTTTTCTTCTGGATCTACTGCATAATATCCCTTACGTGCATATTCTTCTAATACATCGTACAACTCTTTACCAGCGTATTCTTTTCCAAAAACAGAAACCTTTTTGAAACTTCCGTCTTCATTTAATGGCACACATCCATGGAATAAAAGATTTCCATTGTATACCGTATACATGTTACCCTTTGTATATAAGAACTTCACATGTTTCTGAAGTTTCTCACTGTTGCGGAACGCAAAAATCAATCGATCCATAACTTGCTGTTCCTCTGGACTTAATGCATATGGATCATTCCAGTCCACCGTTGGGAAATTAGTATCCAATAGCGGATGCTCCATTCCATTAATATTAACGGTTCCCTTTTCAATATCAATTTTGTCCAAAAGAAGACGATCATCCATTCTAAAATCAGGATTACGCTTAATAATCTGACCTTCTAACTTTAACTGCATAATCGTAACTGCTTTTTGGATCTTTTCATCAATTGCCATGTCACGTACATCGTACATATCTTCACGATAATTTACATGGAAACGTTCACAAGGATCATCTTCATACTGTTCCATAGCAAAACGAACCAATGGAATCAAGTTAATTCCATATCCATCTTCAATAGAACTTAAATTACCATATCTGGCAGAAATACGAAGCACTGTACAAATCAAAGCTGGATTACCAGCGGCTGCTCCCATCCAGGATACATCATGATTTCCCCACTGAATATCTACAGAATGATGCTTCATTAAATCATCCATAACCAAATGTGGGTATGGTCCTCTATCAAAAATATCACCAACAACATGCAGATGATCTACGATTAAATGGCGAATCAAATCACAAAGTGCCACTACCAAAT
>CAZDAP010000237.1:0-2225 GCA_964503585.1 uncultured Lachnobacterium sp.
GTGTAGAAGTATGTAAAGTTCTCCATATAGATTGGCAATTCGTTTTCTGTGTACATCTCGCTGAGGAGAGTCGCCCATTCTTTGCTGGTTTGATACAGGCTTTCGAAATTAGTGCAGCCTTCCTCGGTTGTACGTTCATAAAGTTTCTCTATCAATTTCATGCGGTATTCATTTAATTCTACAAAGTAATACAAACGAACTGTGTCGCGTAACGCCTCGATGGCACGTGAACAAATATCCAATGCATAACAAAGACTGTCATCATTCACATAGTCTGTAAGGATTAACTCAGATATAAAACATGCCAATTTGGAATATACCTTTGCGCGAGCAATTCTATCCAGTCTGGACTTTTCTACGTATGTAACGACTTTATCGTATTCCTTCAGTTTCCACTCTGTCAGATTTCTTTCAGGAACTACTTCTTTTCTAAGACGAACATATTCCATGATGAGGTTTAATTCTTGGTCAGCCAGCAAATGTGCACCATCTAATGCAGCATCCATATCTGGAACAGTACATGCCAATGCCTCGCTGACTTGGGCGAAGAGTTCTTCTTCGGTGGCTTCATTCATTTCTAGAACCATGAATTTCATCGCTTCTACGAACTGAATATCTACCTGATTGGAATCATAAGTACTGCCATACACATCTATCTTTTCTTCTGCACCTGGAATATCTTTCTTATTGATACAACGGATAATTTCCATACGACGTTCCCATTGCTCATATTCTCTTGGAAGCAAATACTCTTCGTATTCTTCACCAGAGATACCAAGTCTGGCCGTTAAACGATCACGTACTAGTTTATCTGGTAAACGAGTACCATTCTCTATCCTAGACATTCCACTCTTTGTGCACACGCCAAGTGCTACATTGTCCATACTTACATCTTGTGACTTCCTAACGGATTTTAAAAATTTATGATAGTTGATTTCATCTCTATCGTTTTCTAACATCGATTTATTCCTCCTCTAGTACTTTTCACATTTTTCAAAATGTATAAGCATCACTTTCTGTCTTTATTATAACTATGTCATTTCCGCTTTACAAAGAAAACAGCGTGATTTTTTGTCGATAATATCGGACTTTTCAATCACGCCTAAATTCCAAGAAATATCTCTAATTAACCTTCCTCTTCCAATGCTTCCAATAATTCTGCAAACTCTTTGGGACTAAATAATTCACCCAGACCAATCTGAAAGGCTCCACACAATTTTACAACTGTGTAAAAACTAGGATTCTTTACGGTTCCATCCAAAAGATGCATAAGTGTGCTCAGCGGCACATCTGAAATGTTTGAAAGTGTATAATAAGAATATCCTTTCTCTTTACATAATTGATTTAATCTGCGTACTAATATTTCTTGTTCTTTTCTCATAATTGCCCCTTTTCTCTTACGTAATCATTGTCATTCTCGGATATGGTAGTACTACCATATCTGGCATGAATTTAGTGTATGACATTAATTTCGTTTTGAGAAAAGGCATATCTGTCAACTTCTCTTTATTCCTATGATATTTTTATTATAAAACGCAAAAAGAGGCTGTTAAACAACCCCTTTTCCTATTATTCCTAACGTTCATTCCCATTAGAACAGTTTAACTCTTTATACACATGTTTTCTATTTGCAATCATCTGCATCATGGACTCAAAAGTATCTTCCGATATCATAACCACGTTTCCCTTGTCCGTATGGATATGTGTTAGTTCCTCAATATCAAGTGTGGCTTCAATAACTCCTTCCACATCTGCTTTCAAATCCTCTAATTTAATGTAATTCATGAAATGCTTCCTCTCTCGTTATTTCTTTTGCTTTTTTCCACTCTTCTTTCCTTCTATGAGGTAGCAATAATCCACACCAAAGACTTCTACGAAGGCCTTTAGTTCCACATCTGTTACATAGCGTTTATTTGTTTCGATTCTGGTAATCACATTTTTGTCCATGTCATATCCACGCAACTGTAAAGTCTGCGCTAAGCCTCTCTGCGACATTCCATTTTCTTCTCTTAATTCTTTCAAACGCTCATTAATTAAATTTTTACCACCATCTGGTGTTCTTGGTTTCTGCATACTTATTCCTCTTTTGTCTCACTTTTATAACTTTGATTGTAATGTAGTTTTTAATTACAGTCGGTTATAAAAGTGAGACACTGTATGCAAAATGGGAAATTCTCGGAAAGTAAGAAAAAAGAGTGGCAATCTTGCCACTCTCAATCTATTCA
>CAZDAP010000238.1:0-2192 GCA_964503585.1 uncultured Lachnobacterium sp.
ACTCAACAGAACACTCAACAGAACACGGCATATCAGCAGTCTGTACAACATAGACAGCAGGAAAATAAAAGTGCTATGCAGCAGGTGCATGCAGAACATCAGCATCCAGAAGATATTTTACCAGAAAGTATGCTGGGGAGTATTGAAGATTTGATGATTAAAGGCTATGACGGAAATCTTTGTTTTGAAAGAGATTTCATTGGGGAAGCAATGGATATGATTAGCCGTTTTACGGTCCCATCATAAATTTATAGAAGTAGAGGTAATGAAATGGAACGTAGGCCAGTAGTAGGAGAGACTTACAAACATTTTAAAGACAAAAATTACAAGATTATCGCGATTGCGCATCACTCAGAGACAGGCGAGGAACTGGTAGTATATCAGGCTCTTTATGGAGAAGGGATGGTATGTGCAAGACCACTTCAGATGTTTGTCAGTGAGGTTGATCACGAGAAATATCCAAATGTAAAACAGAAATACCGTTTTGAGAAAATTGCGGATGCACCAGATGCAGATGCAAAAGTAGCACCTTTGGAACAGAAGATAGAAGAACCAAAAGAGAAAGTAATTTCACAGATGAGTGCAGAAGAAAAGATGATGGCATTTTTTGATGAAGATGACTTAGAAGCCAGATATCAGATTCTTCTAGAGATGAGAGAAGATGTGACAAATACAATGATTGATAACATGGCAGTGGTTATGGATATCGTGATTCCAGATGGAGACATTCAGAATCGTTATGATGATTTAAAACGTGCGATTCAGACAAAACAACGTTATGAACAAAACATGAGACTCCGATAGTGGAGTCTCGTTTCTTCGTGGAATTTCCATGAAGAAATAAGTTTCGCTAGCGAACTCTTTCTTTTTTATGGAGGTTACTATGGAAATTGAACGCAAATTTTTAGTAAAAGCATTACCTGAAAATTTAGAAAGTTATGAACAAAAACATATTTCGCAAGGGTATTTATGTACAAATCCTGTGGTGCGTATTCGTCGTAGCAATGATGAATATTTTCTTACATATAAAGGTCGTGGAAAGATGGTTAGAGAAGAACACGAATTTCCTTTGACAGCAGAAGCATTTGAACATATGCTTCCAAAAATAGATGGTATATTAATTGATAAAATTCGTTACCTGATTCCTCTGGGAGATGGATTGACAGCGGAATTGGATATTTTTCAGGGAAAATTGGCGCCACTTCGTTTGGTGGAAGTAGAGTTTGCTACAGTAGAAGATGCGGAAAGGTTTGTTACACCAGGGTGGTTTGGTGATGATGTGACAAATACCAAAGAGTATCATAATAGTAACCTTAGTCAAAGATAAGTTTTATGGTTAGAAAGCGAGGATGAATAATATATGAAAAAATTAGGTGTATTTATGGCGGATGGCTGTGAAGAAATCGAGGCGCTCACAGTTGTAGATATTTGTAGACGAGCTGGAATTGAAGTTGCTATGATCTCTATCACAGGAGAAAAGGTTGTAAAAGGTGCACACGGTATCAATTTTGAGACAGATATCCCAGCAGAGTTTATGGACTTTGAAATGTTGGATGGAGTTGTGCTTCCAGGTGGTATGCCAGGTACGTTAAATCTTGGTGCAAACAAGTATGTGTTACAGACTATTGTTGATTTTAATTGTAAAGAAAAATTAGTATCTGCGATTTGTGCAGCTCCAAGTGTATTAGGAGAAGCAGGTTTATTAAAAGGCAAAAAAGCGACTTCTTATCCAGGATTTGAAGATAAATTAATCGGTGCAGATGTTGTTCTTGATCCAGTTGCGATTGATGGAAATATCATCACTAGCCGTGGCATGGGAACTGCCATTCCATTTGCGTTGGCGCTCGTAGAATATCTCTTGGATAAAGAGACAGCAGATAAGCTAGGAGAGGGTATTATCTATAGATAAGCTTTATTTATATTTTAAGTTTATTTGAATATGTAAGAAATGAGTCCTACTATATATTGAATGAACACCGTTAAAAAACGTCAGCACTTAGCGAGTGAGTAATGTTAATTGCTCACGAGGTTAGTACTGTTACGTTTTTTACCGAGCGAGAGCGTGTGTAAATTCAATGTATAGTAGGACTCATTTCGTAAAATTTAGAACAAATTAAAATCTAAAAGAAGATTATTTCATCTGTTCTTCCTGACGCTTAATCATCTTTTTCACCATTTCACCACCGATAGAA
>CAZDAP010000239.1:0-2166 GCA_964503585.1 uncultured Lachnobacterium sp.
CGTTGGTAGAATAAATTCGAAGCCAAAATATCTCTTTCAAATATTTTATAAGTTTCATAATCTAATATCTTATCAGCATCTGCAACTTTGGTAATAATAGGTGCTGATTTATGACGGTCTATTTCCGTAAGCAAATCAGAAGAATCCTTCTTAAATCCCAACACCCTTAGATAAGGTGCAAAACCGATAGCTTTGCCAATACTGTAATCCGTCTGTTTGATGTTCAGCAGGATATGAAGCAGACAGCGGCTGATTCTGGAGTAGGTCAAATCTTTGGATTTTAATGTCATAACAAAATCATCAAAAGTTACATACTCGTGCAGGTGATTTTTGATTTTGTTGGATAAATCCTGGGTACAATCTGCAAAAGAATCATAGCCTCTGTGGGATAAACATAAGAGACAATAGCCCAATACATCGGAAATATCATTGGAATCAATCAGCGCACCTTTATCATAAAGTTCTTTTAATATAGCAAAAGCACTTGCTGGCATAGCATTTGCAATTAAATCCAAAGACTCCGCAGTATTTTCGTTTAAAAGCGTTTCACGAATGGCGGAGGCCGATGGAAACTCGGTGTTTAGTTCTGTGTCATGATATCCAGCACCTTTTCTAGGGATTAGAATAGGTTCAATGGATTGTGGTAATGTTTTAAGGTATTCAATAGCCAAAATGTTGTTTGGAGAATTTAAAATATTCTCTAACTCTTCAACTGGGATACGAGGCAGGGAAGTGATCAAAGCATTTTTTCTGGCTACTGGGAATGGGTTGCCGGAACGAATAGAATTGCTTAAAACTTTACGGTAAACCTCAGGTTCGGTCTGTAGTACAGAGGTTATTTGTTTTAAGTGTTCAAATGATTCTGTTTCAGCGCCAAAACCCAAGTGGGTAAGTACACCAGTGGCTGCTAATGTGTGCACACCGCCACAGGCAAAATATTCTGCAGAAGCAGTAGCCCATAAGGTCGGAATTTCTATAACTAAGTCTGCACCATTTAAAAGTGCCATTTTTGCTCTGCTAAATTTATCGCATAGGGCAGGGACACCTCTTTGCTGGAAATTGCCGCTCATAGCAACAATAATGTAATCGGCATTTGTTTTTTGACGAATCTGTTCTATTTGATACGCATGTCCTTTGTGAAAAGGATTATATTCAGCTACAATTCCTACAACTTTCATGGCACATCTCCTTTACATAAATGTATGAAAATAGTATATCATGTTCTTTTTGTTTGAGCAAATTGTGTTTATTTTTTAATACCTTAATTTTTATACTTGTACAGACAAAAAATAGGGGGTATAATTAAGATAGTATTTTATGAAAAAATATTATTTTTTATAAGGAGAGGTTAAACTATGAATGTATTAGTAATCAACTGTGGTAGCTCATCACTTAAGTATCAGCTTATTGATTCTCAGACAGAAGCTGTACTTGCAAAAGGTCTTTGCGAAAGAATTGGTATTGACGGACGTCTTATTTACCAGAAAGATGGCGCTGACAAAGAAGTAACAGATGCGGCTATGCCAACACACAAACAGGCTATTCAGCTTGTATTAGATGCATTAGTAAATCCAACTACTGGTGCTATCGCTGATCTTTCTGCTATCGACGCAGTAGGACATCGTGTAGTACACGGTGGAGAAAAATTTGCTACATCTACTGTTCTTACAGAAGAAGTTATTGCAGTAATCGAAGAATGTAATGATTTAGCTCCATTACATAACCCAGCAAACTTAATCGGTATCCGTGCTTGTCAGGAACTTATGCCAAATGTTCCTATGGTAGCAGTATTTGATACAGCTTTCCATCAGACAATGCCAGACGTAGCATACACATATGCACTTCCATATGAATACTATGAAAAATATGCTGTTCGTCGTTACGGTTTCCATGGAACAAGCCACAGCTATGTTTCACAGCGTGCTGCTGAAATCCTTGGAAAAGATGCAAAAGATTTAAAGACTATCGTTTGCCACTTAGGTAATGGCGCATCGATCTGTGCTGTTAAGGGTGGAAAATCAGTAGATACATCAATGGGTCTTACTCCACTTGAAGGTCTTATCATGGGAACACGTTCTGGTGACGTTGACCCATCTATCTTAGATTTCATTGCTCAGAAAGAAAACTTAACACTTTCTGAAGTTATGAACGTACTCAACAAGAAAT
>CAZDAP010000240.1:0-2164 GCA_964503585.1 uncultured Lachnobacterium sp.
ACATAATCAGAAACATCTGCAATTGCCAAATCGGCATATTCATTTGTTTCTTCTACTTCCGTCCCCTGGGCCTCTGTACTTTCTGTCACAAGGGTTTCTGTTCCACCAGCATTTTCTGTCGAATCTACTCCATCTTTGTTTCCACATCCAACACAAGATAAAACAACCAACATAAAAACACAAAGTACGAATATCATTCTTTTTTTCATCATCTTTTGCACCTTTTACTATTGTTTTTCATTAGTTACTATCTTAACAATAAAAAAAGACGCTATGAATGTCAATCCCATAACGTCTTTTTGTTTTTATTTTGTTGATTTTACAGTATTAAACTGTCTGATTTTTAGCAACAAATACCTGGAAAGAATCTGTTCCTGATAATGCTTTGTCAGCTGTGATAGTAACGTTCTTGTCTGTAATAACATATTCAAGAGTAGCACCTTCACCAACAACTGTATCCTGCATTAATACACAGTTTTTAACTTTAGCGCCTTTAGCAATTTTAACGCCTCTGAAGAGTACAGAGTTCTCAACTTCACCTTCGATTACACAACCATCAGCTGCCATAACATTAGATACTTTTGCACCTTTGATATATCTAGTTGGGTTGTCATCACGAATCTTTGTCCATACTGGACCAGGTCCGAAGAGTCCTTTTAAGTTATCTTCTTCGAGAAGTCTCATGTTTTCATCGAAGTAACTCTTCATATCATGTATGTATGCAACATATCCTTCATATAAATATCCCTGGATATCAAGCATTTCAATCTGTGGAGCAAGAATATCTCTTTCGAAACATGTAAATCCGAGAACATAAGCTTCGTCAACTAAACGAATAAGAAGTTCACGATCAATTACATAGATATTCATAGAGAAATCTACTTCACCATCTCTCTTAGAGTTAACAAAAATCTGTTTTACACGATTGCCTTCTAAATCAAGTGTGTAATATAAATCGTTATTTGATCCAAGAGGTTTTTTGAAACTTTCAGGAATTTCCTGTTTGCGATATACTACAGTAACATCTGCACCGCTCTTCTTGTGAGCATCAATAATATCAGCATAGTCAAGGTTCGCAACAATGTGAGAATCTGACATTACTACATATTTTTCTTTCTGTGATACAAGGAAACTCTTGATGCTTTCTAAAGCTTCAACACGACCATTGTATACTTTAATTTCTTTCTGCGCATATGGAGGAAGGATATTTAAACCGCCGTTTTTACGAGCAAGATCCCATTCACGACCAGATCCAAGGTGATCCATAAGTGAAAGGTAGTTTTCACGAGCAATTAATGAAATATTGTCAATTCCTGCACGAGCCATGCTAGAAATAACAAAGTCAACTAAACGATAACGGCTCGCGAATGGTACAGAGCCCATTAATCTTTCTTTTACCAATTCTGGTACTAATCCATCGTAGCTGTTAGGAAAAATAACGCCTAATGCTTCATTTTTTACAACTGTGTTTAGCATTTTTCTCCCTCCTTAACATCTTCATAAACCTTAGCGGTTGCACTAACTACAGCATTAGCTCCAATCTTTAAGTTAGAACCAACGTGAGCAACATCTCCAATGCCACCTTCTGCAGGAATTTCACCAACTACAGCATTTTCGCCGATTTCAACGTTTTCAGCGATGATACAGTGTTTAACAACAGCACCAGCTTTAATAGTTGTGCCGCCCATAACTACTGCGTCTTCTACTACTGCACCTTCTTCTACAGTAACGCCTGCGTAAAGGATAGAGTGTTTCACTGTACCTTTAATATCACAACCGTCTGTAATCATAGAATCTTCGATTACAGCTGTAGGAGCAATTCTGTGTCCTGTGTGTCCGCTGTTACGGCTATAAATCTTCCAATTTTCATCAAAGAGGTCGATACCGCTGTTTTCTGGATCAAGAACTTCCATGTTAGCTTCCCAAAGTGAACCGATTGTTCCAACGTCTTTCCAATATCCTTCGAAACGATAAGCGTACATATTACGTCCATCTCTTAAAAGGTTAGGAATAATGTTGTTACCAAAGTCGTTTTCAGAATTTGGATCTGCTTCGTCTTCGATGAGGTATTTTTTCAAAATATCCCAATTGAAGATGTAGATACCCATTGATGCAAGATTTGATTTAGGATTCTTTGGTTTTTCCTGGAATTCTGTAATCTTGT
>CAZDAP010000241.1:0-2161 GCA_964503585.1 uncultured Lachnobacterium sp.
AATTTATATTTATTTCATATATCCATTATTTAATTTCTCTTCAAACTCCTCCTCTGGAATCGGTCTAGAATAATAATATCCCTGTGCCACGAAGGCTCCTATCTCTTCCATGAGTTGAACGTCTTTTTGGGTTTCTACACCTTCACAGACCACTTGAGCATCCAAATCCTCAGACAAAGTTACAATTCCTTTCATAATTTTAACCTGACGTTCTGGATTTTCTTTGTTGAGGAAGAAGGAACGATCCATTTTTACAACAGATGCAGGAATCTGCTCGAAAATACCAAGGGAAGAATATCCTGAGCCAAAATCATCAATAGATAAATGGATTCCACGCTTCTTTATCTCATCAAAGGATTCTTTCACGATTTCATGGTCAATTTCTTCCATGATGAGTGTCTCTGTTACCTCTACTTCTATAAGTTCCTTTGACAATTGATACTTTTCCAAAATAGATTCAAATTTGTCGGCAAATCCACTCTTCATAAAATGCATTCTTGAGAAATTGCAGGATATGGTTACCACTGGCAAATCAGCATCTATTCTTCTTCGCAAAAACCTACAAACAGTTTCAAAAACAAAGAAGTCTAATTCTATAATTTTTCCTGTCTGTTCATAATATGGTACAAAGTAATATGGTGCTTTGATTTTTCCTCCATCGGATGGATCCTTAAATCGTACAAGTGCTTCTGCTCCAACAATACTACCATTTCGAATATCTATTTTTGGCTGATAATATGCCACAAAATCCTTATTGATGTCTACAGACTCTAATAGAGTCTCTCTGTCATGGCGATCTCGCAACAATTCTTGAATAGAATCATCATAAATCTTAATGTTACTACCCACATTGCTATCTACAAATTCCAAAGCCTGATTCGCATAGTCTACACCAAGTCTTAGGTCCACTTCCTTACTTGGAATGAAATATATACCTATCTGCAACTGCATGTAGTCGCCAGATTCCTGATGGATACGATTCTCTACGTCTTCTTTTATCTTTTTAATCCTTGCAAAGAACTCCTCCTCCGTTTTGTAGGCCAACAACAGCACAAAACGATCTCCTCTGGTTCTTGCACAAATTTCTGTTCCTTCATGCACCTTGGTACGAAGTACGTTCACAAAAGTTTCTAACAATCTTTCGCCTGCATTCCATCCATAGATAATATTATATCTTCGGAACTTAGAAAGATTCAAATATACGATAGCGTGTTTATTTTTCTTATCCGCTAAAAGCTTACGCTCTCCCCAATAAGTAAAATAATTCAAATTCCAGATATCCATTTTGGTATCTTTATACATAAGTTTCTGAATTTTTTTACTATCTGCTAACATATGGGCAATTACAAAAATAACCACTCCCATAATTAAAACTACGATTCCAATAATGGCAAAACTATGATCTCGCACAAAATCCGTAATACTTACCAAAGGATAGGTATTTTCTCTAAGCATATACTCATTGATCATTTCGGAATCAATCGTAGCAATTGTCTTTTCCAAAATATCTGATAAAATTTCCTCGTTATCTCTTAACGCAATCGAGATCGAATACTCCCCATTCAAAACACTCTTTATTTCCAGATTTCCATACTTAAAATCTGTGCGAAGCAAATGCTCCACAAAATAACCATTACATAAGACTGCATCTGCTTCACCATCTATAATGGCATCTACACACTGCTGCTGGTTTTCATAGGTAAGCACCTCTACATTCTCTGACAACGCAGATAGATTCTCATTTTCTTCTAAAAACGTTACTGTAGCCAGCGTAGTAATCTCATCTACGTCATGATTTTTTTCCATAACAAGCACCAGTGGCACCTTTGCATAATCACAAACCGTTTTTAAATCGTATTCATTTAATACAATTTCCCGATCCGTTGAATAGGCAAAAATATCGATTGTGCCATTTTCTAAAGCAGTTAGGGCGGCTTGTCTGTCTTCTAATAATACGTACTCTAATTCCAATCCCGTGATACTTAGACCACTCTCTAAAAGTTCTCTTGTTAAACCCTTAAATTCTCCATCTTCCACATATGAGAATGGATAATAGTTATCTAAATATCCCACTACTAGTGTTTGTTTTTCTTCCAAATACGCCTTTTCATCTGTAGTCAGCAAAACCGCTTTATCAAACTTATCGTAATAAAAAGCATTC
>CAZDAP010000242.1:0-2152 GCA_964503585.1 uncultured Lachnobacterium sp.
TGATAAGTGGTGTGTGTACATATACGAAATCTCTTTCCTGGAAGAATTTGTGGATGGCATATGCACATAAAGAACGTACACGGAATACTGCTTCAAAAGTATTTGTTCTTGCTCTTAAATGAGAAATTGTTCTAAGGTATTCAAATGTATGGCGTTTTTTCTGAAGTGGATAGTCTGGTGTAGATGCACCCTCTACAGTTACTTCAGTTGCCTGAATTTCAAATGGCTGTTTTGCATCTGGAGTAGGAATAAGCTGACCTTTTACGATAAGAGCAGCACCTACATTTGTTTTTTCGATTTCTGCAAAGTTTGCTAAACCATCTGAATATACAACCTGAATTGGCTCAAAAAATGTACCGTCATTGATTACAAGGAATCCAAAGTTTTTTGAACTACGATTGCTGCGTACCCATCCTCCGATAGTTACTTCTGTGTTTTCATATTTTTTCTGGTTACGGAATATATCCCTAATGTTTACTAATTCCATTCTCTGTATCTCCTTAAATTAATTATTGAATTTCATAATTTGCAATAAAGTATTCCCTTACTGCTGTCTGATTTAACATATATGCTTCCCCTGCTTCTGCATCTCCTGCACCAGCATACTTATGAACACTGTCTGCATCTGGGAAGTAATCGGAATTTGCTGTAGTCACTTTCTGAACAAATTCTTCATGTTCTGCTTCATCCACCGTCAAATTATCATGCTCAACCATTGCTGCAAAAACAAGTTCCGCCTGAATCTGGTTTTTGATGCTTGCAAGCCATTCTACCTGCATTTCATCAACAGTATATCCATAGTAAGATAAGTAGGTTTCCAAATCATATGCCTGACAATAGATTTCTACAAAATATGCCTGATATGCTTCTAAACGTGCATACAGATATTCTTCTGGAATATCAAAAGTACTGTTTTCGATTAAATAATTCACTGTATAATTATAAGCCAATTCTTTTTTCAGGAACTCCATGAACTCGTCAACTGTATTTACTTCATAAGTTTTAGAAAGATTTTCAGCAACAAATTCATCTGTAATATTTTCAAGAGTTACCTCTACATAAATTTCAGAAACAGTAAATTCAAATGTTGTAAGCTGTCCAGCCAAATCGGTATTGCTATAACTTTCTGGGAAAGTCACTTCGCTACTAGTAGTTTCACCAATTTTTGCACCAATTAAACCATCTGTAAACCCACCAATATAATTGCCTGTAGAAGAACCAGAACTGGTATCTATACCACAGTTATTAGATACATCGATCCACTGATTCGTTGCTGCACCACCATCAAATGCCTCACCATTTAAATAGCCTGTATAATCTGTCTTTACAATATCTCCTGCCTGTACAGTATCACGGTCTGTTACCTGAATCAGACCTGCGCCTGCATCATACAATACATTTACAAAGTACACCTCCAGTATTTCATCTGTAATCTCATAGTCTCCAGATAAAACCACTGACATGTCACTATAATCTGCTAATGATTCTACGGATGGCTGCTGTACATCCTGCGCCTGAGTATTACCTGATGACTCTGTGCCTTTCCCATCGGAATCACTACATGCACATACAGAAAAGATCATTGCTACACATAAAAGGATTGCCAAAAGTCTCTTTTTCATAATATATTACTCTCCTTAACTACTTCCTAACTATAAGAATTTATAAATGATACCATATTTTTATCAAAAATACAAATACTAACGCATATTCACATTGATTTTTTCTTTTATTTTTGCTAAAATGTTCGTTAGTGAAATCAAAGGAGGAGAAATTATGCCACAATTCAGTACAGGCACTATAATTTTGATAGTTATCTTAGTTGTTCTTATCGTTGCAGCTGTTGCACTATATTTTGTGGGCAAAAAAGCTCAGACAAAGAAGGAAGAGCAGGATGCTCAAATGGCAGCCGTTGCACAGACAGTATCTATGTTGATTATCGATAAGAAAAAACTTCGCATAAAAGATTCCGGGCTTCCTCAATCGGTTATTGACCAGACACCAAAATATATGCGTTGGTCAAAACTTCCAGTTGTAAAAGCAAAGGTTGGACCAAAGGTTATGACCTTAATCGCTGATGAATCTATTTTCGCAGACATTCCTGTGAAAAAAGAAGTAAAAGCAACTGTAAGTGGTATTTATATCACAGCAG
>CAZDAP010000243.1:0-2145 GCA_964503585.1 uncultured Lachnobacterium sp.
CTAAAATTTCATCATCTGTGTAGTAACGTGCTGTTGTGTAAGTACGAAGCTTGTTAGATGATGTGATAACTGGCATTGGTCCACAAAGTGGATTATTCATATACATCAGTGGACAAATATAAGATGTAATAACACCTGTTGCTTTTAATCGAGCTGCATATTCTGTCTTATTGAACTCTTCCAATACTTTAGGAGCCGCTGTAAATACGGTTGGAACAACAACCTTTTTATTTCCTGCTTCTTTTAAGCCAGCCTCTACTTTATCTGTCCAATTCTTAAGTTGTTCTAAACTCATATGTGGACATCCCATGAAACAAAGTTTTGGTTTTGCATCTTTGTTCTTCCACATAATTGGATAATTGTCATATACTCTCTGGAGCTCTGCATCGTCGATTACATAAACCTGTGCATGATCGGCAATGAGTGTTTCACCAAGCTCTTTTGCTTCTGGAGTAAGGTTATCAATGTGATATAAACCTACTGCACCATTGGAAGCGGTTGCTGCACCAAAGTCTTTTAAGTATGTACAAGCTGCATCATCAAGTTCTGAGCCAATCCATTTATCAAGGCCTTTTACATATGGAACATCTTCCATAACCTTCATACCAATTGCAGAACCTAAAAGCTGTGCTTCTGGTTTCTTCGTTGTTTTAATTTCGATAATCCATGTAGCCTTTCTACCTTCATCAGTTACCAGACCAAAGTATGGAACATATCCTACAACTGACTGCATAATATCAATAATACCAGAATTACGGTTACATCTAGCACCCAAAACAGAGTTTGCATAAACTACAGCTGAAGACTCAGCCCAGCTTAACACATCACCTTTTTTAGGTTTGTTTCCTACTTCATCCATATAGCAGGTACAGGTAAATGCGTTTTCATCCATAAGTCCAAGTTGTTTTAACTGTCCTTCATAGAAATCCTGTTTCGAATACATGAAGTTTTTAAAGATAAAATCCTGCAAAAAATTCTTTGGTACATTTGGATCACATGGTCTAGGATCTACAGAGAATTTCTGAGTAGAAATAGCACCTTCTGCAATTAACTTGTCCATCAAATCATATACTGGACCTAAAGCTTTTAATCCAAAAGATGTAACCAAATGTGTATATTCACTTGTAATTGGAATCAGTTTTTCTGCGCCAAAAAGTTCACCATAACGAACAACAGATTCCATTACTTTGGCAAGTGTTTCGCCTTTTTCACCATTTAATATGGCTTTCTGTTCATCTGTTAAATACATATTTTCCTCTTTTCTGTGTGATGGCTAAAAAGCCACCACACATTTTTATCCATTTTAAAGTTTCATACATACATCCCATGCACCCCAGATAACTGTACGAAGACTACCTACCTGTTTTGCATCACCGATTACATGTACATGTTTGCTCTTTTCAAATGCAGGTGTTGGAATATATCCTACCGAAACAATCACATTGTCTGCTTTAATTTCTGTTGTCTTACCATTTTTATCTGTTACTACAACACTACCATCTTTGATTTCTTTTACACCGCTTTCTAAATAAGTAGGAACCTTATTTGAAATAAAGAAATCACGTAAATAACTAGCATTTGGAAGTGGTACTTTATCAGAAACGATAAGATCTTGTTTTGCTTCAACAATAACTGGTTTCTTGCCTTCTAAGTAAAGTTCATAAGCAATTTCACATCCAGTTAAACCGCCACCAATAATTACAACATTTTCACCAATATTGCTCTTATCACCCAGTAAGAAATCTACCGCTTCTACTGATTTTTCAATTCCAGGGATTGGAAGTTTACGAGCTTTTGCACCTGTTGCTACGATTACCTCATCTGCGCCAAGTTCTTCAATACTCTTAACTTCAGTATTCATATGAACATCAATTGGATATTTCTGAATCTCTCTTTCATACCAAGCAATTAACATTCTATCATGTTCTTTATAAGAAGGAGCAGCCGCTGCAATAAATACACCACCCAAACGATCTGATTTTTCATAAAGAGAAACCTTATGTCCACGTTTTGCAAGGAGGATTGCTGCTTCCATACCACCAATACCACCACCAATAATAGCGATATTCTTCTTTACAGAAGCTGGTTTAATTTCATATTTATCAGACTGCATTACACGAGGATCCAATGCACATCTAGCAATAT
>CAZDAP010000244.1:0-2133 GCA_964503585.1 uncultured Lachnobacterium sp.
GGTTAGTCCAAAGAATTTTATGCAACTAATTCATTTAATTTCCTATAATATTCTGCAAATCGTGTTTGAGCCTTTGTTGAATATTTTCCATCGGTTTTTCCTAATACTACCATCGCATTTTTCTTTACAAGCAAATCTTCCATGTGTACACCTAGCAATTGGCTAAGCATAAATAAATGGTCTACTGATGGCAAAATCACACCCTTATACCAGCGATATATTGGCTGGACACAAGATAAATGCAAATATTCCTGAATCATTTTAGGCGTATACCCTGCTGCCTCAATGCTGTTTCGTATTCTTTTTCCTGTCTTTTCCATATCTATGTTTGGATAGGATTGTTTGTTGCCCATATTATTTCACCATACTATTTGTCACGCCAAGATATTCCATTAAAGCATTTTGGAAGATACGAGAACAATTTACTCCATCCTCATCTGCTTTAGCAGCAAGCCATGCTGGCAAAGATAAAGTCTTTTTTACAAACTTACTATTAATACGTTCTCTAATTGGTGGCATAAATACACTAATTAAGACAGGAACTTGCTTAGATTCTAGCGAAAGTTGTGTAATATTAGTTGATTCTGGCAAAACTTCTCCATCCTGTTCCATTCCCCATATATGGAGTCCTAAAGCTTCATGAGCATTCTTTAATGCACCTTCTGTATCATCTTTATCAGCACATGGATAGCATCCTGGCAAATCTGGAAATTCAATTACTATACCGTCTTCTTCATAAGTAAATACTGCTACATATGAATATCTATCTTTCATTTATGTTTACTCCTTTCATACTCATATACTACGAAAATTTGAGTCCTGATTGTCTTTCTATATTTTTTACTGTTCCAACAGGAATATCCTTCTTCGGATGCGTTACTGTAACACGACCTTTTTTGAATGGATGCTTAAATTGATGATGATCGCCATCACAACCAACTTCATACCACCCATCCACATTTAACTTTTTTATTATCTCTCGTGAAGAATAACTTTTCATAACCTTCCTCCTAATTAATATAATACGTAATTTATTACGTGTCAATACAATTAAAAAAATCCTCCTATCATCTGTCTTTTCGACCTATGATAAGAGGATAACACTTGTCAATACAATTTGCATTGGACGGTTAGTCCAAAGAATTTTATGCGATTGAATATGAAATTATATTTTTATTTCCTTAAACACTTCTCCCAATGACCCACAAATAAATAAGTCATTCTCTGCATCCAATTGCACATCCAGTTCCTCACGGTTGATAACCACTAGGTGTTTTCCTCGGAAGTAACGGACATAACTAGCGGCTGGATATACGCGCAATGAGGTGCCTCCGATTATGAGCATGTCTGCGTTTGCTATGGCACTGATGCCACCGTTCACTGCTGCATCGGATAAAGATTCTTCGTATAAGGTGACATCTGGACGAATCATGCCTCCACATTCACATTTCGGAACAGGTTCCGTAGTTTTAAAAAGATAGTCCGATGGATATTCTTTTTTACACCAACTGCAATAATTTCGAAGTGTGGTTCCATGAAGTTCGTAAACCTTTTTACTGCCGGCTTTTTGATGAAGACCATCGATATTTTGGGTTACTACGGCGAGTAGTTTTCCTTCTTTTTCCCATTCTGCCAATACCTGATGGGTGATATTCGGCTCCACATGGCGGGCATCCATTTTCTGACGATAATATTCATAGAATACTTTTGGATGGTCTACGAGGCAACTATGACTCAAGAGATATTCTGGGTCAAATTGCTCGAATTGGACGTCGTGTTGGTTGTACAGACCATCCTTGCTACGGAAATCTGGTACGCCGCTTTCTGTGGAGACACCTGCACCACCGAAGAATACGATATTCTCCGACTCTTCTATAAATTTTTTAAGTCTATCTATGTTTTTATTCATATATTTCCCTTATAACTCCTTTGAAAATTATCCATACAGAAAAACTTGCCTCACAGATAGGATTTTCACTGTTTTTTCAGCATTTTTACCCTCAAAAAATATCTATGCATATAAAAATCACTATTAGATGGCTTAATTATATAAAATTAAGTATCTCACAGCAATATTTTTCTCTATAGATAAAATTTTCTGTTAAAATTTTTCACATCCCTTTCTCATAAAAA
>CAZDAP010000245.1:0-2122 GCA_964503585.1 uncultured Lachnobacterium sp.
CTCCTATTTACTTTGACGTTCTTAATGCGCACTATGCTAACAACAGAGGACCATCTCTTTTTATTCACAACATTAGTAATCTACCACATTTCTACTATGATTGCAAGCATTTTCTTTGCAAAACAACAAGTTTTTAATCCATCCAGATAATTGGTGTTTTGGACATATACATACCCAATGATTTCTGCAATCCTGTAGATGCATCATCGCCAATCATAATTTGACTATATGGCATCCAATCCAGCGCTAACATTTTGTTAATAATATAGGTATGCAATGCCTTACCGATTTTTCTACCACGGAACTTCTCATACACATAAAGCATACCGATACTATCATCATTATGGATACCAATCATACCAGCCAGTTCATCCCCGAGGAATGCGCCATAGACACGTTTCTTTATGATTCGATCCTTGATATAATCTTCATCCTTTACCTTCTGATAATCCGCATTATCATATGCTTCCTGCACTGCTGCAGCATGCTCCATGGTAAGCAGACGAATGGTAAGCCCATCCGCCGTTGGTTTTCCATCTCCACGATAAAGTCCCGTGATTGGCAAACGCTCTCTAGCTGTATAAACGGACTGGTAACATACCAATTTGTTATTCAGATTCAATAACTTGCGCAGTGGTTCTACAATAGATTCCTGATGCACTACAATTTTCTTTATGGACAAACGCACTTCTTTAGGTAAACCATAAAAGAATTCGATATTCTCTCCAGAATAATGATAATATCCTGTTTCTTTATCCAAAATCAAAATATCAGTACTATCCTTTGCAATCAGAATTGCACGACCACGATTGATACATTCAATCATGTCAATATGCAGCATCTTGGAAAGCATTAGACGATCTCTACATTCATTCAGGGCAAAATATTGATCAAACAAATCTGGACGACGCTCTATGGTACGTTTTTTTGACTTCTTCAGACGCCAGTCTCCGATTTTCTTTTGATTTCCACTTAAAAGCACCTCTGGTACCTCTTTATCATGCCATACCTCTGGTCTGGTATACTGTGGATATTCTAATAAATATTTATGGAAAGTTTCTGTCTCCGCAGAAATCTCATTGTGTAATACCCCTGGAACCAATCTGGAAATAGCATCTATCATCACCATAGCCGCCAATTCACCACCAGTGAGCACATAATCTCCAATCGAAACATAATCGGTAACGATTTCTTCTAAAACACGTTCGTCAATCCCTTCATAATGCCCACAAAGCAAAATAAGATCATCACATTTTGCGAACTTTTCTGCCATATGCTGTGTAAAAGGATATCCCTGTGGAGTTACATAAACCACACGTCTTTTACTTTTTTCTGGAAGTTTGTCCGCTACACTTTTATAGGCATCATAAACTGGTTGTGCCTGCATCAGCATACCTGCACCACCACCATATGGATAGTCATCTACTTTTTTATGTTTATCCAAAGTAAATTCGCGAATATTAATCGCATTTACCGATATTTTTCCAGCCTCAACTGCTCGTCCAATAATCGATGTATTCAATCCACTTAATACCATTTCCGGAAATAATGTTAATACGTGAAAATTCATAACCAACCCTCTCTGTTACTATTCATTATTTGCAATTCTTAATTAGTCTCTTAATCCAGGAATAAGATGCACAAGCACCCTGCCTTCTTCTAAACTAATTTCTTTCACACAATCTGGAATCTTTGGAACTAACAAATCCTGTACTCCTGCTTTCGAGAACACATATACATCATTCGCCCCCGTCTGAATAACATCCGTAAGTTCCCCTAAGTCCTCTCCTTCATCCGAGATTCCTTTTAAACCAATCAAATCCGCAATAAAATATTCCCCTGGCTGAAGTTTTACTGCATGCTCCCTAGTCACTAAAAGGTCTGCCTGTTTAAATTTCTCAACATCATTGATATTATCAAATTCCTTAAACTTTAGAATAACCAAATTCTTGAAAAACTTTACAGAAGCAATTTCCAAATCCAACTGCTCTTTTCCTGTATCAAGAATTACTTTTTTTAACTTTTTAAATCTCTGTGGGTCGTCCGTGGTAGGAAATACCTTTACTTCTCCACGCACACCATGTGTTGTTGTAATTACACCAACTCTAAGTAATTTTTCCAT
>CAZDAP010000246.1:0-2106 GCA_964503585.1 uncultured Lachnobacterium sp.
CGAAGCGACTGTCGAAACAGACAGTCGCTATTTTTATACTCTTATTCTTTTTTGTCCAAGAAGTTTTTCAATTGCTCAATTGGAATTGGTTTTGAATACTTATATCCCTGTAAATACTGAGCGTTCATGTCAATACACTGTGTTTCATCATGCTCATCTTCAACCCCTTCAAATAGGATTTGGTAATCCGCTTTTTTGAAGATTTCTGAGAAACTTCCAACCATGAATTTGGATTCATCATTTTTGCTGGCCAAAATAGTAAGGGAACGGTCAAACTTGATGATATCGATTGGCAAACCAATAATACGTTCAAAGTTAGAGTATCCCGTACCAAAGTCATCCAGATAGAATTTAATATTCTTTTCCTGTAGATTTTCAATAACATCTTTCATCATGAGGAAATCTTTTTCATTTTTTGTCTCTGTCAACTCAATAGCAATCTTAGGGAATGCAACACCATTTTCTTTAATGATGGAAATTACTTCTTCACAGAAATTCTCCATGTGTAATTCTTGTACTGAGAAATTGATAGACACACGGTCAATAATATAATTTTCATCCTCTAATTTTTTAATGGTCTGACAGGTCTTATGCAAAATAATCTTACTCAGCACATGAATAAAATCATTCTTTTCTGCCACAGGAATAAACTGATCTGGAAATACCATTCCAATCTCTGGAAGTTCCAATCTCATCAACGCCTCTGCGGTGGAAAAACGATTGGTTACCGTATTTAATACTGGCTGACAATATACCTTTACTCTAGGATCGTTCAAATCGTCCTTTTCATAGATATCCTTCAGATTACGGAAAATATGACGGGATTTTATATAGTTATCCAGTAGTTCCTTTGTGCAGGTCTTGTAACTATTGATTGGAATACAGGTTTCCACAAACTGACAATATGCCAAATACTCCTGAGCTGTACCCAACTCTGGATTGCTGTCCATCATGACGATATAATAATCGTTATTCTTCCGCACTCGTAAAAACTCCAGATACAATCTCGTATTTCGGTTATCAAAATCTGTATTCTTTTCTTTTTGGTATACCAAAACCACGCGTTTATCTTCAAGTCGAAAACAGCAGGAACCTTCAAAAAAACTGTCATTTCTTCTCAGCAAATCCTTTGAAAATTCTTTGAGCCTCTCCTGAGAAATATCTGGCAAGGAAAGAAAGATCAATGAAAAATTTTTGTTCTTTTCGTGCAACTCGCTTACATACTGACGGAATGCATACTGATCCAAGGTGCCAGTTTCCACGTCGTAAGCATTGTAGTGAAACAAACAAAGCACTACAACAATTGGCAGCACAAAACTTACTACCGTATAAGAGGTCTCCATAAACTCCGCCTGATAGCACATCAAGCCAAACGATATGACCATAACCTCACAAATGCAATTGAACATTTTCGCGATAAACTTCTTTCGATAAACAAGCAACAATACAACAAATGATATGCTGTAGTATACATAAAAGTATCGGAAAAAGTCTGTATAGTAATTCTGGCAAATTTGCAGATTTTCATCTATGTAAAATCCCATTTTAAAGAATGGTCCTACAATCTCCAGAATCACAAAAAGGACTCCCATACCATAAATGGTCACGTCAAATAATTTCTCATACTTTTTGCTCATCTCCACAAGATTTTTGATATAGGCAAAAAAACAAATATAAGTCCCTATTAACGAAACATAGGTCAAAATACGGAATGCATAGATGAAGAAAACAGTTTCTTCAGATATGTATGCAATCAACGTATGGTATATCATGCTTGCAACCGCAGCAACCCCTACCAAATGGTTTCCTATTTTAAAAGTTTTAAAATTCGTTTTCTTTATTGTATATGTAGAACGCAGTAACGCATGCACAACCATACAAAGCAATAACGCTATAATATCCCCTTTTACTACATAATTAAAATCAAATATTACGTTCCTCATAACCTCTCTACCTTGGTTTTCTTTCTATTTATTCTACATTAGCCATATTGTATCCTCGTTTATAACTAAAAAAATAATAACACTCTACCTATTCTATTTCAAGGTAATTTTCACCATAATGGACATACCAAGTGAACGTTCACATAGCATGCTTATGCACAAA
>CAZDAP010000247.1:0-2106 GCA_964503585.1 uncultured Lachnobacterium sp.
GTGTATTAAGAGAATTAGTAAAAATTCTTCCAAATGAAGATTATATCTATTATGGTGATTCTAAGAATGCGCCTTATGGAATGAAAGATAAGGAGACAGTGAGACAACTCACAATAGATGCCGCTGAATATTTATTTGCTCAAGGAGCAAAGGGATTAGTTGTGGCTTGTAACACAGCAACCAGTGCTGCGGTTCGCGTACTTCGTGAACTATATCCAGAAATTCCTATAGTAGGAATTGAACCTGCGGTAAAACCAGCAGCTACCTTAAAACCGAATTGCAGAGTATTGGTTATGGCTACTCCTATGACCATTCGAGAAGAAAAATTTCAGAATTTAATGGCACGTTATGAAGATCAGGCGGAGATAATTCCACTTCCATGTCCAGGACTTATGGATTTTGTGGAGCGAGGAGATTTAACCAGTTCTGATTTTAGAAGTTATTTAGAAGAATTATTATTTGTACATCGTATTCATCCAGTGGATTCAGTGGTATTGGGATGCACTCATTATCCATTTGCAAAAGAAATGATTAAAGCGGTTTTAGGACCAGATGTCATGGTATTTGATGGTGGTGAGGGTACTGCCAGAGAAATGCGTCGCCGCTTGGCAGCAGCAGATTTACTAAGTCCTCGAGAAGAAAAAGGAAGAGTAGACTTCCAGAATAGTCTAAAAGACGAGAACAAAATAAAATTGTGTGAAATGTTACTAAATTTATAGAAGAAATGAAAACGGGACACCAAATGGTGTCCCGTTTTCGAGGAGTTTAGTTATGAAAATGTTTATAATAAAAAGGGAATGTTTGTAAAGGCATTTCCGACCTTTACAAATGCTAGTATATACAGAAATTGTGGCAAAAATATGTCTATTTTCAAAAACATTTCTAAAAATATTAAATTTTATTTTATAAACTTTTAATATTTCCAAATACTGTATAATGTCCACATAAAACTTCACTGTTACAAAACGGAAAAGCATCCGTTTTGTAACAGTTTTTTATGTGATTTAAATATTTGGGATTAAAGAGTATCTACATTTTTGGTGGCGATGATGTTTACGCCTGTGCCGGCTACGTCGGCTAAGAGGATATCGCCGATGGCAACAGGTGCCTTTGCAACTACATCTTTTAGTGCGTCTGTCACTTCAAAGATTTTGTTCTTAGGGATATCTGCTGCAGTTTTGCAGGATACCATAGGTGCTACGCCGCCTTCTACCACTACCGTAGAGGTAACGATACGGGTTGGATTGGTCACTTCTTTACGTGCATAGGCATCACCCTTTGGACAGGTGTTACCAGATACGGAAACAACTTCTCCATTTTCAATAGTAACAGTGAGTGGGCATCCTAAAGGACATCCAATACAGATTAAGTCTCTATTTTCCATGTCTTATGCCTCCTCCAATGTAATCGTAATCTTGTCAAGGTCAGGATATTCCGCAAGTTTTGCTTTGGTCAGGATAACCTGTTCCATTTCACCTGGTGCCATGACAGGACGTTTGCGTTTGTTAATGAGTTCGTTATCAAAGTAAGTGCAGATAGCGTATCCTTTGTATACATCTGCTACACGGAAACGAACAGTAAGTGTATCATCCATTTCTGTAGGACGAATGGTAGCAGGTACGGTGTAACGTACGCCGCCTTCTGGATAAATCTTTACTTCTTTTGCTTCACTATTTTTTCCATGTAAAATATAATTTGCAGCGTTTTTGCCGGCTGTAGTAGCTTCTTGAGAAACGTAGTCAACCAAGTCATGTACGTGAAGTACGTTGCCACATGCAAAGATACCATCGATATTGGTTTCTAAACTATCATTTACCACTGGGCCTGATGTGATAGGTGATAAATCTACGCCAGCGCTTCTAGATAATTCGTTTTCTGGAAGAAGTCCGCAAGAAAGAAGTAAGGTATCACATTCGTAGCGGATTTCTGTGCCAGGAATCGGCTTTCGATCTAAACCAACCTGTGCGATGGTGATGGCTTCTACACGTTCTTTTCCTTCGATGTCAATAACCGTGTGGCTGAGTTTTAGTGGAATACCAAAATCATCCAAACACTGTACAATATTTCTCTTTAAACCGCCAGAGTAAGGCATCAGTTCTGCTACTA
>CAZDAP010000248.1:0-2096 GCA_964503585.1 uncultured Lachnobacterium sp.
ATGTCATAGCCCCAAACAAGACCTGATTCTTTTAATGGAATCATGTGTTCTTCAATGAACTTCATAACAGGGAAGATATTGTATTTTGGATTCTTTAAGAAACTAATCAAAAGTTCCATTGCACAGTTTCCAGCGCCACGTCCCATAGACATCATAGTTGCATCTAAGTAGCTGACACCACGAGCTGTTGCTTCGATGGTGTTTGCGAAGGCAAGCTGCTGGTTGTTGTGGGCGTGCATACCTACGTATTTGCCGTGTTTTTCTGCAATTTCTGTGTATTTATCAGCGATTTCACGAATCTGTTCTGGGTAGAGTGAGCCGTAACTGTCTACGATATAGATACCGTCTGCGCTGCTGTTTGCTACCATTTCAAGGGCCTGTTCTAAATCAGATTCCTTTGCATTGGAAATAGCCATGATATTACATACCACTTCATATCCCTTTGCTTTTGCATCTTCAATCATTTCAATGGCTGTTGGCATCTGATGTACATAAGTAGCTACACGAATCATGTCGATAACACTTTCTGATTTTGGAAGGATGTCCTTTTTATAATCACAACGTCCTACGTCTGCCATAACAGCAATCTTCATATCTGAAGGATTATCACCAACGATTGCACGGATATCTGCTTCATCACAGAATTTCCATTTGCCAAATTTGTTTACATCAAATAATTCTTTTGAAGCTTTATAACCAAATTCCATATAGTCAACGCCAGCCTTTACATTTGCACGGTAAAGAGCGCTTACAAATTCATCAGTAAATTCAAAGTTGTTTACAAGACCTCCATCTCGGAGTGTTGCGTCTAATACGCGGATGTCTGGACGAGCAGTCATCAAGTTACCTTTTTGTGCCATAATTTCTATTCCTCACTTTCGTGCTTTAAAGCGTGTAAGTAGATAATACCACAAAATGAGAAAAAAGCAAGTATAACTTTACTTTTTTTTCATGGATATTTATAATAAGGATAGCATAAGTTATATGCAGTTCCATTTTAGAACTGTGTTTTTTATGAACTGACATAAAAAGGAGAATTTGAAATGATCAATTTAATTGGATTGGATTTTTCAATTGTTGCATTTCTTGGTATTTTATTTGCTTTCGCATTTACATGTATAGCGATTGGAAAGTTCCAGAAATTTTTACCAAGAGATATGGGCCGTGCATTTGCACATGATGGAAAATTGTCTGCAGGAAAGCCAAGAGGAGCAGGTATTATTTTCGTATTTACCTTTGCGATTTCTGCGGTTTTATTTGCGCAGATGAATGTGGAAATTGCGATTTATCTTGTTCTTATCATAGTAGAAATGCTGACAGGATATTTCGATGATGCAGCAGAAAAGCCTTGGGGCGAATTATTAAAAGGTTTATTGGATTTAGCAGTGGCTGTTGTAACAGCAATGGTATTTCTCCATTATAATACCAGTGAAATTGTGATTGCTTTGCTTGGAATTACAGTTACTATTCCACCTATTATTTTTGGGATTCTTACTATTATTTTGGTATGGGCAGCAATTAATGTTACAAACTGTACAGATGGTGTAGATGGATTATCTGGAACACTTGCGATTATTACAATGATTTCATTCTTTGTAATGGACAATATGCTTGGTGTGGAAGATGATTTTAACTTCTTGATTCTTTTGTTTGCAGTTTCTTTATTAGGATATCTATGGTACAATGCGACACCTAGTAAGTTATTAATGGGAGATGCGGGCTCCCGTGCAATGGGCTTTTTCCTTGCTATCGTTGCTTTAAAATCAGGCAGTCCATTGATGTTCTTATTATTTGCTATCGTTATCATTCTTGATGGTGGACTTGGTCTCATCAAAGTGGCATTGTTACGTTTCTTAAAGATTCATATCTTAAAGAACACAACAACACCACTTCATGATCACGTTCGTAAGAAAAAAGAATGGTCCAATGCACAGGTTGTATTCCGTTTTGCGATTATTCAGATTATTGTATCTATGGCAGCAATCTATGCGATTGGAATATAACGATATAGCTCATTAACTTTATAGTATATTATAAGTTGTATACGACTGGTACGCATTTTGCTCAGAAAAGTTTTATAGAAAAAGTAAGAAAGA
>CAZDAP010000249.1:0-2093 GCA_964503585.1 uncultured Lachnobacterium sp.
TGAATTAAATCGTAACTTACTCAAGTGCATCCGCTACATCTTTCAGCAACTCGCGAATATTCAAATGCTGAGGGCAATCTCCTTCACAAAGTCCACATTCGATACAGTCAGAGGCTTTTCCACGTTCCTCTGCCTTCTTCGCATAGCGCATCTTATCCCACTTTTCTGTTGTACCCTGCAATTGTTTAAAACGATTATAGAGTTTAAAATAATCAGGAATCGCAATATTCTGAGGACAATCATCTACACAGTATGAGCATGCAGTACATGGAATCGCAATATCATTACGAATCAATTCTGCTGCCTTTTCTATGATAGCCATTTCTTCTTCGTTGAGAGGCTGGAAATCCTTCATGTAACTGGTGTTATCTGCAATCTGCTCTTCTGTACTCATACCAGAAAGAACCATTACTACGTGTTCTAAGCTGGCACAGAAACGCACTGCCCAAGAGGCAGGTGTTGCAGTTGGATTATAGTCTTTAAATAACTTTTCTACTTCTGGTGATACAACTGCCAGTGAACCACCTTTTACTGGTTCCATAACAAGTACTTTTTTACCATGTTTTACAACAGTTTCATAACATTTACGAGACTGTACATTATCATCTTCCCAGTCCAAATAGTTAATCTGAAGCTGTACATATTCTACCTCTGGATGTTCTGTCAAAATCTGATCCAGTACTTCTGCACTGTCATGGAAAGAAAAACCAACATGTTTTACTTTTCCTTCTGCTTTTTTCTCAGCAGCAAATTCAAAGGCTTTGAAATTCTGTGCTTTTTCATAGGATTGTTTTGATAATGCATGAATCAGATAAATATCTATGTATTCTAATCCAAGACGTTCAAACTGTGCATCGAAAAAGCTCTGCATATCTTCTGCTTTATCAATCATACTAAGTGACAGTTTATCCGCAATGATGTAGCTTTCACGAGGATATCTCTTTACTACTGCTTCACGAAAAGCGATTTCGCTATGCTTTCCATGGTATGGTGCAGCTGTATCAAAATATGTAAATCCTTCCTTCATGAAAGTATCTGCCATACCTTTTACACGTTCAATATCAATGGATGTGCCATCATTTTCATCCAACTGTGGAAGTCTCATAAGACCAAATGCTAATTTTTTCATCATATCATTCCATTCCTCTCTATTTTTCCTGTGGATAAACCAATCCCCAATCGCTACGAAGCTTATCCATCACTTCCATTACAAAGATACTATCCTCCAGTGGCATAGATTCACTCTCTATTTTGCCTGCCTGAATACGTTCTGCACATTCATCAAATTGATATTCATATCCGCTAATCTGTTCTGGCACTTCCATGTACTTTACCAACTTATCTTCTGTATCATATACAGAAATCGACTGTGGATTATTAATATTTTCCACTACTATGTATCCCTTATCTCCATAGAAAATGCCTTTGCGATCTGAACGCGCATAGATACCATGTGTAAGAACCGCCATGCGTCCATCTTTATAAAAAATAGTAATACTTTCTCGTCCATCGACACCAGTTTCCGTAAATTGAACCGAAGATTCTATTCTTTCAATATCCTCTCCAAAATGCATCGTTGCAAAATTCACACCATATACACCAACATCCAATAATGCCCCACCTGCTAATTCAGGTGCTATAATTCTATAGTTTTGGCTAATCACATAGGACAAATTGGCTGTTAATGTGGTAGCATTTCCTATCATTCCACTTGCCAAAACATCCTGAATCATTTTTCTAGAAGGCATATATCTAGTCCATATGGCTTCCGCTACAAAAACACCCTGTTTCGCAGCTAGTTCTTTAATCTCCTTTGCCTGCTTTGCATTCATTGTAAATGCTTTTTCACACAAAACTGGTTTTTTATGTTCTATACAAAGCTTCATATCGTCATAATGGCGTGAATGTGGCGTCGCAATATATACCAATTCTACCTCTGAGTCTTTTACCAACTCTTCATAACTGCCATAAGCCTTTTCATAGCCATACTCCTGTGCTGCCTGCTGGGCTCTATCCAAAGTACGAGAAGCAATTGCATAGCACTCCATATTCTCCATGCGCTGCAAGGTTGGTGTAACAGACTTTACTATTCC
>CAZDAP010000250.1:0-2090 GCA_964503585.1 uncultured Lachnobacterium sp.
TATTTTTGACCTATGAACATTATATCACAAACCATTTTCAATGTACAGAACATTTGTTCCCTTTATTCATAAAAAGAGCTATTCTTTCGAATAGTTCTTCCTCCCTTAATCTTCAATTGTTTCAAATACTCTTTGTACATCTTTCTTTGTTGCCAGAATTTCTGAAAAGGCACTCGCGCTGCCAGCTGCCACGCCCATCCGAAAAGCATATGCATAATCCTGCTTTTCTGTCCATCCAGCAAGAAATCCTGCTACCATAGAGTCTCCTGCGCCTACAGCATTTATCAGTGTTCCTTTTGGCGCTGGAAGTATGTGCACATTTCCATCTTCATCTAAAAGAACCGCACCCTGACCAGCCATAGAAACAAGCACATTTCTTGCTCCCTTTTCCTGTAGTTTCTTTGCATAAGGAACTACCGATTCTCTGCTATTCAGTTCCACTCCAAATATTTCACCTAATTCATGGTTATTTGGCTTGATTAAAAACGGATGAAATTCTAATACATTTATCAACAAATCTTTTGTAGCATCCACTACAAATTCTACACCTTTATCCGCTAACTCAGACATAATATCTCGATAAATGGAAGCACTCATGGTAGTCGGAATACTTCCTGCCAAAACCAGAATATCTCCTGATTGCAGAGTTCTTAATTGTGACATCAACTGCTCTACTGCTGCATCATCAATAACTGGTCCCATACCATTGATTTCTGTTCCATCAAAATCTTTCATCTTTACGTTGATTCGAGAACATCCCTTTTCCAAATGAATAAAATTACAATGAATTCCCTCTGCCTTTGCTTTATGCTCGATTTCTTCTCCGGTAAAACCTGCCACAAATCCCAGCGCTGTATTTTCAATACCCAGATTTTTCAAAACGGTAGACACATTGATACCTTTTCCACCTGCCAGCATTTGTTCTGATGTGGTACGATTCGTTTTATTCAATTTAAAATCATTTACTGTAATTATATAATCTAATGATGGATTGAATGTAACTGTATATATCATCTCAGATGCTCCTCGGATAAACTTTCTTTTAATTATACAATCAAAACAACTCTTTTTCTATGAGATTGTATGAAAAATAATACTTCTTAATAAATCGACTTAATTCTCCATATATGATAGAAATTTTAGCAAGAAAATATTCTTTTACAAATTTAAAGGATCGTATATGGACAACAGAAAAACTCTTGGACAGCTTTTTGTCCCAATTTGCTTAGAAACATTATTTTATATGATGGCAGTTATGACCCAAAATATCGGTGCTGGAAAACCAGGTATTGCTTATCAGGCAAGACAAATTGGTGTGATATTTAACATCGTACTTGGATTCTCCATTGGCGCAGCTCTAGCTGGTGCAAATGCGATTATGACGGGCTGGCGCGTAGGTGCTAAGGAATTTGATGCTTGTGATAGAGGTACCAAAAAAGCGGCTCTCATCGGTATCGTAGTTGCTATCGCAGTAGAATCTGCATTTGCACTTTGTGCAGAACCAATCATGTCGCTGTTTACCGATGATCCAGAAATGGTGGCTATCGTAGCAAAATTATTGGCTATCGACATTGTCTTGGAAATTGGCCGCGCTACCAACTTGGTATTTGGTAACGCATTAAAAACCAGTGGCGATGCACTTTTCCCAGTTATCATCGGAGCAATCTTTATGTTCCTCTGTACCGTTTGTGGAACCTATTTCTTTGGTATTCACTTAGAACTCATGGTAGTGGGTGCTTACATTGCATTGGCTCTGGATGAATGTACCAGAGCGATTGCCATGTTCTTAAGATGGCAGAGTGGAAAATGGCGAGAGAAGGGAATTGTATAAATATAACAATGGGGCTGTTGCGCCACAGACATTTTTCGTCTATTTTGCAACAGCCCCATATTTTATCTCACTCCAGCAACCTCATACCCCGCCTTTTCAATCGCGACCTTAATCACATCATCACTGACTTCTTTTTCCATAGAAACCACAACTTCTTTTTTCTTCAGGTTCACCTTTGCAGATAAACCTTCCATATCATTGATTGCTCTGGTTACTCTTGCTTCGCAATTTTCACAAGTCATACCTTCTACAATAAAGG
>CAZDAP010000251.1:0-2078 GCA_964503585.1 uncultured Lachnobacterium sp.
GCAAAGAAAGGAATCAGTTTTGCATTCCAGCAGCCGGTACATTTTAAAGGGCTTACAGTAAAGGATTTGATTTCTATCGCGGCAGGAAAGAAGATGACGGTTAATGAAATTTGCAGCATTCTTTCTGAAGTAGGACTTTGTGCGAGAGATTATATTGACCGCGAAATCAATAATAGTTTATCTGGTGGTGAATTAAAGCGTATCGAAATTGCTATGATTTTAGCAAGAGGAACGAAAATGTCCATTTTCGATGAACCAGAAGCAGGTATCGATCTTTGGAGTTTTAATAGTTTGATTAAAGTCTTTGAAAAGATGAGAGATGAAATTAATGGAACGATACTCATTATTTCGCATCAGGAAAGAATTCTCGATATTGCGGACAAGATTATCGTAATCGCTAATGGTGAAGTTGAGAAAATTGGTACAAAAGAAGAAATTTTACCAGGTCTGTTATATACAAAGGGATCTTGTCAGACATTAGTAGACAAGCAGTAATTATAGAAAAGAGAAGATGAAAATGGATTTAATACAGAAAAACCTTTTATCGCAGATTGCAGATTTGCACGAAGTTCCAGAGGGAGCATATAATATTCGTGCTAACGGTGAAAGTGCTGGAAGAAATACAACTGCGAATATAGATATTGTTCAAAAAGAAGATAAGGATGGTATTGATATTGTTATCAAACCAGGTACCGTTAATGAAAGTGTACACATCCCTGTGCTTTTAAGTAAAAGTGGTATGCAAGAAGTTGTTTATAATGACTTCTACATTGGAGAAGGCGCAGATGTTACGATTGTTGCAGGCTGTGGCATTCACAATTGTGGTGTAGATACATCAAAGCATGATGGTGTGCATACCTTTTATATTGGAAAAAACGCAAAAGTAAAATATGTAGAACGTCACTACGGTGAAGGCGATGGTAATGGCGAAAATATTATGAATCCAGAAACGATCGTTCATTTAGAAGAGGGTGCTGTTTTGGAAATGGAGACCACCCAGATTAAAGGAATTGATTCTACAAATCGTATCACCCGTGGTGATTTGGCAGCAGGTGCGACTCTGGAAGTAAGAGAAAAACTTATGACTCATGGAAAACAGTATGCTCGTACGGATTTCTCTGTAGACTTAAATGGGGATGGCTGTAGTGCAAATATTATTTCCCGTTCCGTTGCCAGAGATGAGTCCAGACAGGAGTTTTTCTCAAATATCAATGGAAATAGCGTATGTTCTGGTCACAGTGAATGTGATGCCATTATTATGGATAAAGCAATCGTAGCGGCAAGCCCACAGCTTACTGCTGCAAATATCGATGCTAGTCTGATTCATGAGGCTGCTATTGGAAAAATCGCTGGAGAGCAGTTGATTAAACTTATGACACTTGGACTTACAGAAGCAGAGGCAGAAGAACAGATTATTAACGGATTCTTGAAATAGAGTTTGAGATAATAAAAAAGAGTTCCGTTAGGAACTCTTTTATTTTTTCTTATCATTGTTAAGGTAGAACATGCGGTCATCATCTTGTTGTGGTTTTTGTAAATCATAACCATGCATGTTTTTATTAAGAAGTTTCAAGCATTTTGGACACAAGGTGCCAAAGCTGACAGGAGAACCACAGCGTTCACAACTAAGGTTATTATTAATGGAGCGTTTTCCATTTGCCATTTCCTTATATTCGATGCGTCCTTCTTTAATCCAGCCTTTTACAATGCGTAGAGGAATACCAAAGTGTGCCGCAACCTGAAATTCATTTACATCATTAGCGCGGATATAATCCTTTACTTCATGAAAGAGGACACGATCACGACAGCGGTCGCAGTATTTGGCCTCAGAATTTCTAGGAATAGGAGCACCACAGTAGTCGCAATATTTATAATTAAGTGTGTTTTTTGTATCAAATTGATCGGATCTTGAGTTCATATTGTTCCTCCGTAAAAAGATATTAATATTATACATAATAGGAGTGCGTTATGTCAAAACAAACTAAACCAATTGCAGTATTTGATTCTGGTGTAGGTGGAATCAGTGTATTAAGAGAATTAGTAAAAATTCTTCCAAATGAAGATTATATCTATTATGG
>CAZDAP010000252.1:0-2060 GCA_964503585.1 uncultured Lachnobacterium sp.
TCACGGAAAGATTTTTCGATGTTTGCCCATTCTTCATTGGAATAAACGAAAAGACATCCATCTAAGCCTTTGGTAATAACAAATTCATTACCTAACTGTTCACGGAACTTTGAAGGAACAATCAATCTGCCCTTAGCATCAATTGTATGGTTATATTCACCCATGAACATGGCTTTTTTCTCTCTCCTTTCCCGTTATTGTGGATTTCTCTTACAATCTGTGGTGTTTGTTTCTAAGTTTTCCACATTGTTATCAACTTATCCACCACTTTACACCACTTTTATGGTATTTCACTCCACTTTCCTCCACTCTTTTTCCATATTAACGCAAAAAACCTATAAAATCAAGCCTTTTTCTCTCTTTTCTTAATTTATATGCAATCAAAAATGAGGTTTATTATTTCAGTTTTTCTCAAATAGAACTAAAAAAGAGCGTATGACTTTCGTCATACGCTCTCTAAAAAGACGCTCTTATTTATCCAACTCAATATATTCTTCAATAAGTTTATCTACCTCTTTGCTCTTCTGAGAATATTTTTCATAATCTCCTTCTGCAAAAAGTTTATTTAGTTCTTTTCTTTTTTCTTCAATTTCTATTTTGATAGTTTCAAGTCTACTCATCTGTAAATCTCTCCCTAAGCTTTCGTTTTTTTCTTGTTTCTTAATACAATAATACCAATTACCGCGACTACGACCATTGCTGCAGCAACCACCATAGATACTGGATAATTTAAAACAGGTAAAAGTAATTGATCTGTTCGTAAAGATTCAATCCAAAAACGTCCCACACCATAACCTAATAAATATAGTAGAAACACTTCTCCATCAAATTTACGATGTTTCCAATACACAAGCAAACAAATCATTAGACCAAAATTCCATAACGATTCATAAAGAAATGTTGGATGTACCTGTATATAGGATATTCCATCTACAATCATAATGTTATCACGAAGTTCCTGGGTTATATCACTACTTCTAACCGCGGATACAGGCAATTGCATCGCTAACAGATTATCACAATAGCCACCAAATGCTTCTCGGTTAAAAAAATTTCCCCATCTTCCTATACACTGTCCAAGAACTAATGCAGGAGCCGCTGTATCAGCAACAAGCCCAAAATTCAACTTCTTAATTCTAGTACATATGTAAACAGTTATGATTGCGGCAATTACTCCACCATAAATTGCAAGTCCACCTTCTCTTATATTAAAAATACGAGTAAGATCCTGACTATAATAATCCCATTTAAACGCAACATAATATAATCTAGCACCAACCAAAGCGAATATAATTGCGTAAATGGCCAAATCGTAATAAGTCTCTGGATCCTGTCCTGATCGTTTGGCGATTGCAGCTGCTAATAAAACGCCTCCCATCATTCCACAAGCAATAATAATCCCATAATAAGCTATTGCAAAATCACCTATCATGATACTCTTTCCAACATCCTCTAGATAAATGTTCAAATTAGGAAAATTAATGTTTGTATCCAAGTTCCTGTACTCCTTTCGTTTGGTTCTTTTACATTCTACGATAAGAATCACCAAAAATCAACACTTCTATCCCTGAAGTAATCGACATGATTCGGCAAACTTTTAACGCATTTTATGCGTTTGCATCGAACCATGTCGAATTATGATGAATTTCAATATATTCTTAAGGCTTTTCTTGTTTTTTTCGTAATTTTTCTTTTTAAAATCAAAAAAAATTTATAAATTTTATCTAGCTTGGAAGGTTCCACATTCTGTTTCACCTGCTGTAACGGCTTTTATACCTGCAATCTGAATATGCTCAGCCGTACATTTTTTGTCATCGTTATATACACATGTTACTGCATTACAAGCAATATTTGTTTCTTTCTTAGGTCCATTTTCATCCAAACTTGTCATTGTGTTAGTTCCTCTAGGATAAAAACTTTCACAAACTGTTTCTGATGGTTTGATTGCCTCACGACCACCTACTGTAATATTTTCTCGCTTACATAATTTGTTTTCATTATAAGAACAACTTACAACAGAACAATCTAATTTCGTCATGATATTACCTCCTAAAATATAA
>CAZDAP010000253.1:0-2039 GCA_964503585.1 uncultured Lachnobacterium sp.
CATGATTACACAACAAAATAAGAGATACCCTGCTTTCGCAAGATACCTCTTAATTGTAATTTATACTAAGGAGAATCCATCTACGCCACACTTGTACCGAATGGCATAAGGGCAAGTTTTGCCATCTTAAGATGCTGTAAACCAAATGGAATACCAATGACTGTACAGCAAAGCACAACACCTGTAATTGCATGCTCAATCGCCATAGGCACACCAGTTAAAATGATCCACAATACATTTAAGATAAATGATCCTGTGCTAACTCCATACTGCACCTCTTTCCCAAATGGCATTGCAGATAATCCTGCAAATTTAAAACACTGTACTCCAAGTGGTACACCTACAATTGTAAGGCACCATAATAATCCTAAAATCAACCAGGATAATCCTGTCCACCAGCCGCCAAAAACGAACCAAACAATATTTGCTAAGAAACTCATTTCTTTGTCCTCCTAAATCTCATCTTTACCTTTATATTTTCCTTTATATCCAAGCAGTGTTATCTGCTGAAATGAAGATAGCAAATAATACATTGGGTTTCAATAGGTTTGAGCTGACAGGTAAATATTTGAAATTAAGAAGTAAATATTTTCATCCCAAAATTCGTTTTCTTTTACTTGAACCTTTTCTAAAGTTTGATTCTGCTTATTGCTACGGTTGTCATCTGTTTAAGACTTGTTGAAAATCTTTCATTTGAGTCATACGTGTTTCAAATTCCAAATAGAAATCATCTTCGCTGTATGGCGTTAGATAAAATATCTGTAAAAATTTCATATTAATTGCTTTTATTATCGCTTCATCTTCCATATGTTCTGCATAATAACCACGAAGCATCTTTGTTAAACCATGCCATTCCACAAGAAATTTTTCATAGGATTTGAGATTTGGCACATTCAGCCATTTGTTTATTTTGACCTTAGATTTATTTGGTGCAGGACAAGCATCCTTCAATACAAAGTATGTTAATTTATTCCCTTCATAATTTCTTCCTAGTGGAAAAAGACGGCAAAATCCAGGACGAAAGGCATGAATGCTACAGCGCCCTTCTTCATTCAAAAATCCACATACTGGTTCCCCTTCCCCTATCATTTTTATATTTGGAAGTATAAGACCTTCTTCTACATGAAATTCGACTTCTTTTGCCAAAAGTTCTTCCATACTTTTTCCCAGATGCTTCGTTAACTGAAACACATCATAAGGATCTAACCAAATCGATTCTCCCATATCTCTACAACAGGAAGAACAGCCTGCACAATCGTGGCAGCTTACCTTTGCCATGTCGTTATTGCTATATAATTTTCCGTCGGATATATCCAAAATGTTTTCGTTCATACTTTTATCCTTTTGCAACTTATTTTCTGAAATCTAGTTTATCATAACTTTGTCAAAGTGCATATATTACTAATGAAACTTTTTTATTAGGAGCAGTAGCATGCAAAATCAAACACGCGTAATTCTTCGCTACCTCTTTGTTGTACTTCTTGGTGTATTGTTGCACTTTGCCTATGAACTGTCAGGAGAAAACCCAATTGTGGGTTTGTTTGCATTGGTGAACGAATCTATATGGGAGCACTTAAAGCTTCTCTTTTTTCCAATGCTGGTACTTACCCTCTGGGATTTATTCACCACACAGAGAAATAATCTTTGTTTTTTGCCGGCAAGAACCATTGGTATTTTGAGTGGACTTACATTTATTGTGGTTGTTTACTATACCATAAGCGGCATTCTTGGCTTTGATGTCCCATGGATTGATATTTTAATCTTTCTTCTTGGTGTCGCCATTGCCTTCCTTTCAGAGAAAAAGAAGAAAAATAAGTGTAATACTATCAGCGTAAAGGTGGCTATTACGATTCTAATTACCCTTATTATTTTGTTCATCGTATTTACCATTGCGCCTCCAACTCTAGGTATCTTTACCCCTTAGTTATTTTCTCTTTGAAACAAAATAGCAAACCCCTCTCTATATGTGAGAGGGGTAAGTTTCAACTACACAATTCTGATAATGTATTTATTACAGTTTGAATCCCTTTTACCATATC
>CAZDAP010000254.1:0-2033 GCA_964503585.1 uncultured Lachnobacterium sp.
TATTTATTTCTAATCTGTTCGATTTCTTCCTGCTGTCTAGCTGAGTAAGTAAATTCGAAAGTCTCATTATTTAATACATAATCTGCCATTTTACTTTCCTCTTTCATTTTTATGTATTTCTCATTTGTAAAATGAGGTTATTCCCTCTTGATGATGCTATAATACAGTGGAGTTATTTTTGAATTGTTCGAGAAATGTTAACGTTTTGTTAAAATAGAAAAAAACCTATATTTCGTACCATCTATACGAAATATAGGTTTCTAGATTTTATAAATTAAAAAATGAGTTTCAAAGTATTCTCTTTGATTAGTAACGTCAATCTTCTATACTCTTCCTGTTCCAGTTCAGATAAGTTCGCAAATCTTGCTTTTTCAAACTCCTGCTCTGCCTGTTTTAATTCAAGCAATAACTTTTCTGCTTCTGATAAAAATTTAATACTCAACAGTTCTTGTCCACGTTTTTTCTTGACTTTGACATATCCCATTTTATGAAACTTACTCAAAAGTCTTGATTGACGCTGCTCGGATATTTCCAGAAAATCTGCCAATTCTTTTCGGCTCTTAACCTCTGGAATATAAGATAAGGCAAGTAAAACACGTACCTCTTCTAAGGAAAGTTCATTTTTTATTGCAACAGGTTCTAAATAATAAGCCATCAATTTGCGATTGCGATAATCTTCTACAAAATAACTGTCACCAGAACCCAGTGCCACATTTGTCTGCAACCTTTCCTCGCCTAGTTTTTTTGAACTAGAAATCAATGGTGGTAAAACCATTTCGTCGGAAGCCATATCCATTAAATAACTGTATATCTGAATTCGCTTCTTCTCATATTCCTCTTCTGTAAGTACCTGCTTATAAAATCCTGTATAATACTCAAATACCATCATCTTTGTCTTGATGGTCTTAGTCAGGCTCATTCCCTGTGAAACCAACGATCCTTTCGTTTTCACATAGTAATAAATTGGTACCTGAAGAACAAATATATTTTCACAGTAACGAATATATTCCAGATTAAACATAAAATCTTCACACCAACTAATCTTTGAATCCATACGAAGATGATATGTTTCTATAATTTCTCTTCTATAAAGCTTGTTCCATAATACTCCATAATAAAAATCCGCAGGGTTTTCCATCATAAAATTTGCAAATTCTTCTCTTGAAAGAACACCGTCTTCGTCGATACTACCTTTATGAGAAAGACGTTCACCAATGACACGATAAAAATCTGAAATAACCATATCGCAGTTATTCTTCTCTGCTGATTCCACAAGTAATCTGGTTGCATTTGGTGTAATCCAGTCATCACTATCTAAAAACTGCAAATACTCTCCCTTTGCTTCATCCAGTGCACGGTTTCTGCTATCAGATACACCACTATTTTCCTTATGAATCACACGGACTCTCTCATCTTTTTCCGCATATGTATCACAGATTGCACCAGAATCGTCCTTGCTTCCATCATCAATCAAAAGCAACTCAAAATCTGTGTAATCCTGATTTAAAATACTATCAATACAACGTTCTAATGTTTTCTGTGCATTATAAATTGGCACTATAATACTTACTTTTGGGTTCATTTTCTTTCCTTCCTTCATAACTAAAGACATGAATATTATAACACATTCTTTAACATTTAGAAAGGCTTATCTGCACTTATTTTTACATCCTATTTTTACATCCTCACAACAAAAAAGGGAGAATCTTCCGAATCCCCCATAAGATTTATATTAATTATCTTTTTCCAGCGTTTTTGCTAGCTTCAATGTTCTTTTCAATTCTTTCTTTTGCTTCTTCTAAAGTTTCGCCTTCTTTCATAAGGTGTTTTTCAACAAAACCATCTGTCATTTTTTCAAATCCTTCTACTACGCCATCTTCAATTTTTTTGTAACCTTCAACTACACCTTCTTCAATATTTTTATATCCTTCTACTACTGCTTTTTCAATTTTTTCTAATGTTGACATAATGTTGTTCTCCTTTATTTTAAATGATTATTTTTTCTTTGTTCCTGTCGACATGGTTATATTATC
>CAZDAP010000255.1:0-2007 GCA_964503585.1 uncultured Lachnobacterium sp.
TAACCTTTAAAATTGCTTCTACCAGTTCTTCTCTTGTCAAAATTCCTTTTGGAATTGGAAGTCCTGACTTTCTTAATTCATCTGCCAAAAGGGTCATCTGTGGAACATCTAATCGATGTTCTTTCAGCTCGTCCACTCTGGAAAAAATCTCTCTTGGTGTTCCATCCATGATGATTTTTCCATCTTCCATAACATAGACATAATCTGCATCTACGACTTCTTCCATGTAATGGGTAATGAGTAACACTGTCACACCTTTTGTTTTATTTAATTCATGTGCTGCTTTTAGCACATCCTTACGTCCATTTGGATCCAACATGGCGGTTGGTTCGTCAAATACGATACACTTTGGTTCCATCGCCATAACACCAGCAATGGCTACACGCTGCTTCTGTCCTCCTGACAACTTATTTGGAGAATGTTCTCTGTATTTTGTCATACGAACTGCATCTAAACTTTTCTCTACACGTTCCCAGATTTCTTCTGTTGGAACACCGATGTTTTCTGGACCAAAAGCCACATCTTCTTCTACAATATTTGCAATAATCTGGTTATCTGGATTTTGGAAAACCATCCCAGCAGCTTTACGCACTGGGATGACATTTTCTTCTTCGGATACATCCATACCATCTACCCAGATAGTACCTTCTGTAGCAGATAATAATGCATTGATATGTTTTGCCAATGTGGATTTTCCAGAACCATTATGTCCTAAAATTGCAATAAACTGACCTTCTTTTACGTCCAAATCCACATGGTCTAAAGCAGTGGTAATAGACTCTACATTATCGTCTTCGTCACGACGAATGAAATCATGCACGAGGCCTCTTGTTTTAATAATACCCATCTTAGTCCTCCCAATGTAATCTATGAAGTTCGCCTTCTAATTTCATATTTGAGAAATCATTTTGACGCAATGCTTCATATAAAACAATTGCTACTGAATTTGATAAATTCAAAGAGCGTGTTTCTCCTACCATTGGAATACGCACACAAGTATCTGGATTCTCTTTTAAGATTTCCTCTGGAATTCCTGCACTTTCTTTTCCAAACATGATATAGCAGTCTGGCTCGTAATTTACTTCCGAATACACGTGACGAGCCTTTGTGGTAGCATAGTAAATTTTTGCATCTGAATTTTTTTGACAAAAATCTTCCCAGTTTACATATGTGGTTACATCCAACTCCTTCCAATAATCCATGCCCGCTCTCTTTAACTGTTTTTCTTCTAAAGAAAATCCCAACGGTTCAATTAAATGAAGGCGTGTATTGGTTGCCACACAACTACGTCCTATGTTTCCTGTATTTGCAGGAATTTCTGGTTCATATAATACGATATTTAAAGCCATAATTATTTATTCTCTCTCAGTTCTTTTACGAATTCTTCAAATCGATCCATAGCAATCTTCAAGTTTTCCATGGAATATGCATAGGAAATACGAAGGAATCCTTCACCACAATCACCGAATGCAGTTCCTGGAACTACACAGACTTTTTTACTCTTTAACATTGCTGTTGCAAATTCATCAGAAGTCATACCAAATTCTTTGATACATGGGAACACATAAAACGCCCCCAATGCTTCAAAACAATCTACGCCCATTTCTTCAAATCGCTTAAGAAGATATTTACGACGTACATTGTATTCTACTTTCATCATCTGCACATCTTCATCGCCATTACGCATTGCTTCTACAGCAGCATACTGGCTGGTAGTTGGCGCACACATGATGGCAAACTGATGAATCTTTAACATCTGTTTGATAATCACTTCTGGACCACATGCATATCCAAGTCTCCATCCTGTCATGGAATGAGATTTTGAAAAACCATTAATTAAAACCGTTCTTTCTCTCATACCTGGAAGGTTACAGATAGAAACATGATTATCTGTATAAGTAAGTTCTGAATAAATCTCATCACTTAATACATAGAGGTCATGTTTTAAAATTACTTCTGCGATTGCTTCTAAGTCTTTTCTTTCCATAATTGCCCCTGTTGGGTTAT
>CAZDAP010000256.1:0-1979 GCA_964503585.1 uncultured Lachnobacterium sp.
TTAATCTACGATGCAGATTCTCAGAATCCATACATTGTTTCATTGTGTTACCTCCTTTTTATGAGAGTTTTGCAAACGCTTTCAGATACTCCATGGCAATGACGTCATGGGCTTTCGAATACATATGAGCACCATCCTCGATGGAATAATAACGTATTCTTTCATCCTCCGTCATATTCTCTGGCTTGGTGGACTTATAAACCTCTACCGCACGTTTTGAATAGTCGATATTTACGATTTTATCTGCAGTACCATGTGTGATAAGCACCTGCCCTGTATAGTCCTTGATTTCCTCAAATGGATCCATGTCAATAACATCTGTTGCATAACATCTGCCTACTTTCATTGGACCACAGTTGATTTTTTCTGGTATATTATTTGGATCAAACTTTGTATTCATCATTTGTCCTGCTCTAATATCATCTGGAATACAAAGTGCTGGATAGAACAAACTCAATTTTTCGATTGGATATTTGTTTTTTGCTGCTACAATTGCAGAAACAAAACCGCCCTGACTACATCCCATAAGTAAAATTTTGTCAGGATTTACATATGGTAAAGTCCTCAAATAATCAATAACTGCTTCTAAGTCCTTTACTTCTGTAAGAACAGACATATCTGTGGATTTTCCCTCACTCTTACTTTTCATTACTGAGCCGCCATTAAAATCAAAACAATATGCTGCATAACCCATTTCTGCCAACATCATTGCATAATGTCTTACCGTATCCTGCCATGCCATGAAGCCATGACATACAATAGCGATTGGCAAATTCTCACCCTCTGGACGAAATTCTGTACCTCCAATGGTAAGTCCTTCTCTTTTACATTCAAATGTTTTTGATGTAATTCCTTCTGGTAATTTTGGTTTTTTCATAAAATTAACAAATCCCATATTTTCCTCTCTCTTTCCTGTATATTTTTTAAAAATTAGATAATTGTATATAATTCCTTTCCTACGAAATAAAAAATGCTCTCCACTATTATACAGCAGAAAGCATTTTTTGCATATTTATTTTTCTTTCGAAGACACAATCAAATCGCCGATTAAGATGGTTGCTGTGGTAAACATCGCGCCTACCAACACGTCTGTTCCATAGTGCGCACCAAGTACCATTCTAGAAACCATAACACATACTGTAAATTCCCCTGCTACCCAAGCCGCAACCTTATCATACAGAGATAAACTAAGTTCCTTTTGTAGTTAGTTGTTACTAACTCGTTATAACCCTTAACTTAGCACTAGTCAATTTCTTCGTGAAATTTAAAAAGCACTGACATAATTGCCAGCACTTTCTCTTAATCTAATTATTATTTTCTTGATACAAAACTGGAAGAATCTCAACCAAATTTCTATACTCGATACAGCAATGCTCTGCCATACCTTTTGCCATATCCTCTGTGATAATCATCTTTCGCAGTAATGGATTCTTCATGGACTTTCCTAACCAGAATCTGCTTATCATAAAGAGTCCATCTTCTGTCTGTTTAAAAATATGTGCCATCTCGGTATGCCAAATCAAACCATTGAACGCCCCCACATGGCCGCAAACAATAAGTGGAATATTATTTTCCTCCATAATCTCTCTTGAAAAACCGAATTCTTCTGGTGCAACAAAATCAATTCTAAGAGGCATCTTCATTCCGCCTATTTTTTCCACTGGATACTGGGTATTATTCTGAAATTCTGGGCATGACTTTCTTTCAAAATAGTCTGCCTGCTTGTTCGAATAACCGATGGAAAAATGTGATCCTGGAAACCACACCTGATATCGTTCATCCTTTTGTGGATGCCACCAAAACCACCACTTAATCATTTCCGGTGTAATGTTTTGCATAGGACAATACATGGACACCAGATACCTATCGTTTTCCATTTTTACATATCCCACTTCATTTTGCAGACTCTCTGATTTTAGTATGTCATTCATTTCTGAAAAGTCAGTTGGTGTTATCGCTTTTTTATTTAAACTATTTGT
>CAZDAP010000257.1:0-1962 GCA_964503585.1 uncultured Lachnobacterium sp.
TCTGGTTTATTCATGGAATATACATGGACATTGGTGATATTATTTGCATACAAATCAATAATCTGGTCTGTTGCATAAGCAATTCCAGCCTGTTTCATTGCCGCAGGGTCAGAACCAAACTTGTCCACTAGACTCTTAAATCTCTGTGGCATAAAGGAACCAGAAAGCTCGATGGATCTCTTTACCTGAGCAGCATTGGTAATTGGCATAATGCCTGGAATCACTGGAACTGTAATACCTGCTTCACGAATTTTGTACAGGAAATTGTAAAACAGATTGTTGTCAAAAAACATCTGAGTTGTCAGGAATTCACAGCCTGCATCCACTTTTTCTTTTAAACGTTTGATGTCATCTTTTTGTGTCAAACTCTCTGGATGAATTTCTGGATAACAGGCACCTCCAATACAAAAGTCTGCATCTGCTTCTTTTAATTCACGAATCAGTTCAATGGCATGCTGATAATCCCATTGACTTCTGTCTGCGTCCTCAAGTCCTGCTGGAATATCTCCTCTTAATGCCATCACATTTGTAATACCTGCCGCCTTGATTTCTGTGATTTTCTGATGCACCATTTCTTTGCTGGAAGAAACACAGGTCAAATGTGCCAAAGTAGGTACTCCATAAAGTTCATTAATATTCTTTGCAATATCAAGCGTATACTGACTAGTACCGCCACCAGCACCATATGTAACACTCATAAATGCTGGACGGAGCTTTGCGATTTCTTCTGTTGCAGTTTTCACACTCTCAAAACTGGTTTCTGTTTTTGGTGGAAAAACTTCAAAAGATAATGATAATTTTTCTTCGTTAAGTAAATCTATAATCTTCATAAATCTTCATTCCTTTTTACATTTGTACACAATTATACCCCTTACTGGTAGGTAAATCAAGACTGCGCTTATATAAATCTCCTTTTTTACTTAATTGTGTCAAAACCTTTTTGTAAATCCGCAAGGATATCATCAATATGCTCTGTTCCAATAGAAAGACGGATGGTGTTTGGTTTGATATCCTGCTCTTTTAATTCTTCCTCTGTAAGCTGGCTATGAGTTGTCGTTGCTGGATGGATGACCAGGCTCTTTACATCTGCAACGTTTGCAAGCAATGAGAAGATTTCCAAACTGTCGATAAATTTGTGCGCTTCTGCTACCCCACCTTTGATTTCAAAGGTAAAGATAGAACCGCCACCATTTGGAAAATACTTTTCATACAACGCATGGTCTGGGTGCTCTGGTAAGGATGGATGATTTACCTTCTCTACCTGAGGATGTGCTGATAAAAATTCGATTACCTTTTTGGTATTTTCTGCATGGCGATCCAGTCTAAGGGAAAGGGTCTCCGTTCCCTGTAACAAAAGGAATGCTGCAAATGGTGAAATGGAAGCACCTGTGTCTCGAAGTAATACTGCACGAATATAGGTTACAAATGCAGCTGGACCTGCGGCATCTACGAAAGCAACACCATGATAACTTGGATTTGGTTTTGCAATGGCTGGATATTTGTCACTGGAAGTCCAATCAAATTTGCCTGCGTCTACGATAACACCACCAAGTGTGGTGCCGTGACCACCGATAAATTTGGTAGCGGAATGTACCACAATATCTGCACCATGTTCGATTGGACGGATGAGATAAGGTGTTCCAAATGTATTATCCACAACCAATGGGATATTATAATTGTGAGCAAGTTCTGCCAAAGCATCAATATCAGGAATATCACTGTTTGGATTTCCTAAAGTTTCGATATAAATTGCTCTGGTATTATCCTGAATAGCATTTTCTACTTCCTCTAAATCATGGATATTCACAAAAGTTGCTGTAATTCCGTAGTTTGGAAGTGTATGTGCTAATAAGTTGTAACTGCCACCATAAATACTTTTCTGGGAAACAAAATGACCGCCATTCTGCCCAAGTGCCTGCAAAGTATATGTAATTGCTGCCGCACCAGAAGCAAGGGCTAAAG
>CAZDAP010000258.1:0-1906 GCA_964503585.1 uncultured Lachnobacterium sp.
CTGAAAAAACGATAACGACATAAGTCCCGATGTTCGCTTTTTGCGTAGCAACAGCCCCCACCATGTTTAAGAGAATTCCCACGATAACTACCATGATAATCGGAAACACCATGGCATCTGCTTTTTGATATTGCTTTTGTGTCATAACTAAATAGCTCCTTTTTCTAATTTTTCTTTCTTTTTTTGATTTCCTAAGTAGAAACATAAGAATCCGATGCCCAGTCCAAGGATAAGGCTTAGGATGACAACCATTCCTTGTAGTAAAGGATTTAATTCCAACAGCCATTGTGCTGCGGTGGTTCCCCATAAATTAAACAGGAAATGGAAGAAAATAACATGATATATACTTCCACCTTTGTGGCAGATATAACCTAAAATCAAGCCAATTACAAACGTATAGCATCCTTGCAATGCATTCATGTGAAATGCACCAAAGAGGAAGGCTTGTATAATGTTGGCAATCCAGAATGGAAATGCTCTTTGGGCGATACGTAGTGTAACACCACGGAAGATGAGTTCCTCACTAATGGGTGCCATCAGTACCGAATAAATAAACATAATAATGGTTATGTCCCCATCTAAGCCAGCGGTTTCTAGTAGTTCTTGATAACTTTCCATCCAACTTGGAAAAATGACAGATACTATGGAAGCCACGATAGAACTTAGGAATTGCGTACCTGGAATAAGAAAAACGATTCCCAACATTTCCAAAGGATGAAAGTCTTTCTTTATGTTTATATGGAAGGTTCCGCCGCAACGTTTGCGATACCAGATGCCGAAAAGAACCATACAGCAAAAAGAGAATATAATCATTGCAATGGTATTAAAATCCATATTTTCGGCCAGGGAAAATAAATCATATATATCGTAAGTTTCACCAGTGACAGCAGGTCCAATACCAAATAAAAATATAGCCGCAATAAATAGCAGATAGTATACTGCAAAAAATTGAATAGCTATACTAAGGAGTAGTGGAACTGTTGAAAAAAGTGCCGTTTTAAATTTTCTCATAGATGTTCTCCTTATTTAATTACATAAAATGATTATAGCATAAGAAATGATTTATTCAAGAATCTTGTTTACTTTCGCGCTTTAGTCTGCTAAAATACTACTCAGAGGTTTTAAGAAGGAGAAAGTATATGGGCAAGGAAATAAGAACTCCAGCAATAGATTTATTTTTGGATGCTGTATTATGTTTGGAGAATAAAGAAGAATGTTATCAATTTTTTGAAGATATTTGCACAGTAAAGGAATTAACAGCTATAGCTCAGCGTTTTGAAGTTGCAAAAATGCTTCAAGAGGAGAAAACTTATATTGATATAGCAAAAAAAACTGGAGCATCTACTGCTACTATTAGCCGCGTAAATCGTTCTCTGAATTATGGCAATAAAAGCTATGATATGTTGTTTGAAAGAATGAATAAAAGTAACGAGTAATAAAAAGAGGAATCCCTTAGGTTTGAATGAAACTAGGGGATTTTTTGTTTGTTTTATATATAGAACATGTTATACTTAAATTAATATAATGTAAAAGGAGAATGAGGGCTATGAGTAGAGGAAGAGTTACGATACCTACGAATCTGGATATTGTTCCAGAGACAATAGAGATTTTGAACAGATGGGGAGCAGATGCCATAAGAGACTGTGATGGTACAGAGTTTCCAGAAGAATTAACAAAGGTAAATGCAAAAATATATTCTACATATTATACCACAAGAAAGGATAATGAGTGGGCAAAAGCAAATCCTGATGAAGTGCAGCAATGTTACATTATGACAGGTTTTTACACTGCGGTAGAAGACCGTTTGTCGATTCCTCTTATGAAAGGAATCTCTCAAGAATTGATGCAGGTAAATACCCGAGACGATATAAAGCGTTGGTGGGAAGTCGTAGATCGTTCCACAGGA
>CAZDAP010000259.1:0-1900 GCA_964503585.1 uncultured Lachnobacterium sp.
AAGAACCACTTATGACTACATTCTCTGTATACAACTTAGATAAGAACAATTCATTTGACTATTCTAAGGCTCAGAAAGAATTAGGATATAAGACACGTCCATACAAAGAAACAATCAAAGATGAAATCGCTTGGTTAAAAGCTAACGGACATATCTAAAATAAAATTAATATGACATAGAAAAAAGAGGGTTCAGCGATTGCTGAACCCTCTTTAACTACCATTATACAGATGTTTCGATAAAATATAATTCTTGTTATAGAGAGACTTGTTTGATAAAATATAATTGCAAGCAAAAATCCTTAGAAATAGGTTTTTTGTCATTGGAAAATCAATAATGATTTATAGGAAAAGGGGAGGTATTTACCAATGGGAGAGTTTGTTAAATTGAGTCCTGAAGCTGTAAAAGAGCTTCGCAAAATTAATCCTGCGTTAACATCTTATAACGTAGAATTCACAGAAGTAACAGGTGGTACATTCTGGAAAGCTTATACTCCAGAACAAGTTGCTGGTACACAGGAAGTTCCACCACCAGATTTTAGCCAGGGAAATCCACTTGCTGCAATGCATCAGTGGTATGATCCAATTGATACCACAAATCCAAGACTGATTAAATTAGCAAAAGCAATTGCTCCAAAACTTTGGGTACGTGTATCTGGTACATGGGCTACTAAAACATATTATGATTTTGATGGCGAAGGCAAGGCACCAGAAGGCTATCAGAACTGCCTCAGCAAAGAACAGTGGATTAATTTACTTAATTTTGTAAAAGCAGTGGATGGCAGATTATTTATTTCTGTTGCAAACTGTGAAGGCTTACATAGTGCAGAGGAACCATGGAATCCAAGTCAGGCAGAAAAGATTTTTGCACTTAGCAAAGAACATGGTGTGCCAATCGAAGCAGTAGAATTTACAAATGAACCTGGCATGATGGAGATGACAGGATTCCCTAAAGGATATAAACCAGAGCACTTCCGTCGTGATCAGGATTTATTCCATAAATGGGTGCGTGAAAATTATCCAGAAGTAATTATTGTAGGTCCATGTACAACAGATCCAGAAGCCATGAAAGATTGTATGCCAGGTGAAGAGAAACAAGAAGAAACTTCTGGCGGAGCAGGTATTGCGGATGTTTTACCAACCTGCACAACAGGTGATCTTATGGATGGCTGTACAGAAAAATTAGATGTATTTAGTTACCATTATTATAATGGTGTATCCGAGCGTATGGCTGCAATGATGCCATCTGCATTTTCGCCAGCTTCAGAAGCAACATCGGAAGGTTATTTAGGTATGGCAGGTATGTGTGCTAGAGCATTTGCTCCATATCGTGATAAATATTGTCCAGGCGGAGAAATGTGGGTAACAGAATCTGGTGACGCAGGTGCCGGTGGACATACATGGGCTTCTACATACTTAGAAGTACAGCGTGAATTAAATGAATTTGGTGAATTCGCGAAGATAACAAATGGTGTTATTTTCCATAACACATTAGCATCTTCTGATTATGGATACTTAAAACATGGTACATTTGATCCACGTCCAAGCTACTTTGCAGTATTACTTTGGAACCAGCTTATGGGTGACACAGTATATGATGCAGGCGAAGCAATCCGTGAAGGTGCTCACGTATATGCACATTCTCGTAAGGATGGAAAGACAGGTGTTGCTTACCTTGTACTCAACAACTCCAAGACAGATACAACTACAGTTGAACTTCCAAAAGAAGCAGAAGTATACAGATTAGATGGTAATGGAAATATGCGTTCACAAGTTATGTATTTAAATGGAAAAGCATTAGAACTTGGTGAAAATGATGAACTTCCAGTAATGGAAGGTGAAGCTACACCAGCAGGAACAATTGAAATTGCTCCTGGCGCATGTGTATTTATTACGATTTA
>CAZDAP010000260.1:0-1899 GCA_964503585.1 uncultured Lachnobacterium sp.
TCATAAGTTCTTCATAATGATGAAGTAAGTCTTCTAATTTATCAAACATAATATTTCTCCTCTATTTCAAAACGTCCTTATATTTTTATAAAATTCTTGCAACAAAATCAATAGAAAGACGCTACAAACCACCAATAACTACACGGTCATTTCCTGCCAGGTCCTTAATCACACGGACACCCTTATATCCAGCCTCTATCATAAGGCTCGATACTGCTTCGCCCTGGTCATGACCAATCTCAAATAACAATTTTCCTTCTGGATTTAGATATTTGGATGCTTCTTCTACGATTCTTCGATAAAAATGCAGACCATCCTCTTTACCATCCAACGCCTGTATTGGTTCATACACTGCCACTTCTGGCATAAGTCCTCCAATCACATCCGTAGGGATATATGGTGGATTGGACACGATTACATCAAATGTATCTGTTACATCTTCAAACAAATCACTACGTTCAAACATGGCATTTACATTGTTAAGTTTTGCATTTTCCTTGGCAACATTAATTGCCTGCTTAGAAATATCATACCCAAAACCTTCCACATCTACTATATTTTTTAAAATGCTGATAAGGATACAGCCCGAACCAGTACACATGTCTAATACTTTCATGCCTGGATGTATGATTTTTAACGCTTCTTCTACAAGTGTTTCTGTGTCTTGTCTAGGAATCAGTACTGCTTCATTTACATGAAATGATATGCCCATAAATTCCTGTTCCCCTGTAATATACTGCAATGGAACATGTTCCGTGCGCTTATTCAAAATCGCCTCATACTCTGCCAAAAGTTCTGGACTCATTTCTTCATCCATATGCACATAGTAATAAGTGCGATCAATCTTACACACGTAGGTCAAAAGGATCCAAGCATCTGTTTTGGCATCCACAATACCTGCTGTATTTAATTTTTTTTCGCCAAAACTCATTGCTTCTCGAAATGTCATACTAAGTTTTCCTCTTGCCATTTTTTCCAGTCAAATACTGCTTCAACAGAAGCAATTCCAACTTCAATCATATCATCATCTGGCTCTAATGTGGTGATTCTCTGCATCAAAAGACCTGGTGCGCTTATGATATTTACCAAAATATTATCATATCGACCTGCCAAACGAATAAATTCATAAGATACACCTGCAATTATGGGAATCAGAAGCAGTCGTATCACTAATCTCAAAATACCAGATTCTACTTCAATAAACATAAAGAAAATAATACTGATTAAAACAACCAAAAACAAAAAACTAGTTCCACAACGTTTGTGCTCCTTGGAACTGTTTTTCACATTTTCTACATTTAATTCTAAACCGTGTTCAATACAATTGATACACTTGTGTTCAGCACCATGATACATATAAGTGCGCTTAATATCTGGCATTAGGGCTACAAGACTCACATATCCAATAAAAATAGCCAGTCGAACTACCCCTTCCAATAATGTTATCACAAAATGTGACTGAATGAAACTCTGAAAAAGCAAAGAAATCAAATATGGCAGTACAAAGAAAATACCAACTGCTAAAACAATCGCCAAAACAACTGTCCAGCCCATCATTGCTTTCTCTTTTTCAAGGTCAATTTCTTCCTCATCATCTTCAAAAAACTCCGCAGAATGAAGAAGACTTGTCATCCCTAAATACATAGAGTCTACAAAATTTAAGATTCCACGTAAAATTGGGATATTTTTTAATTTTTCATTTTTTACAGTACCTTTATACTCAAAGATTTGTACATCTATTTCTTTATCTGGTTTACGAACTGCTACGGCATATTTGTCCGCATTTCGCATCATTACGCCTTCCATAACAGCCTGACCACCAACACCTGAATATTTCATAATAGAACCTCATATTCATTGCAAATTACTTATTACGAAAAAAAGGTTGAGATTTGTTTC
>CAZDAP010000261.1:0-1885 GCA_964503585.1 uncultured Lachnobacterium sp.
ATATGTACAATCTGTGCCTTTGGTGCAAATTCATTTAAATCTCCTGTGATACGATCGTTAAAACGAGTACCAATCGAGAATAATAAATCACATTCACTAACAGCTTTATTTGCAGCATATTTTCCATGCATACCGCTGTTTCCGATATAAAGTTCATGGTCTGTTGGAATTGCACCTTTGCCCATAATGGTAGAAACAACTGGGATATTCATTTTTTCTGCAAATGCCTGTAGCTCTGCATTTGCTCTAGCAAGGTTTACACCACCACCAACGAGAATCAATGGTTTCTTTGCTGCTTTGATTAATTTATAACCCTTTTTCAACTGACCAACATGTACGCTGTTGCATGGCTTGTAACCACGAATATCTACATGAGAAGGATAGTTTGCAGGACCTACTGCTGTCTGAATATCCTTTGGAATATCAATAAGAACTGGGCCTGGTTTACCAGAATTCGCAATCTGGAATGCCATCTTAATAATCTTACCCAAATCTTCACGTCTGCGAACAGTTACGCCGTACTTGGTAATACTACGTGTCATACCAACGATATCAACTTCCTGGAACGCATCATTACCGATAAGGCTTAATGGTACCTGACCAGTAAAGCAAACCAATGGAATATTGTCATAATGTGCATCTGCAAGACCTGTCATGATGTTGGTCGCACCTGGACCACTCGTTACAAGACAAACACCTACTTTACCTGTTGATTTTGCATAACCTTCTGCTTCATGAATCAAACCCTGTTCATGACGTGGCAAAATCAAGTTAATTGCATCTGTTTTATATAATTCATCAAATAAATCCGTTACTGTTCCACCTGGATAACCAAAGATGGTATCTACGCCTTCTTCTAATAAGGCTTTTACAAATAATTTTCTTCCTGTAATATCCATAATATTTACCTCAATCTTTCTAATTTTGGAATGTCTTTTATACTTACAAAATTAGTTGACTCGTTCATATTTTAGAAAATAAAATTCCAAATCAAAATAAGTCTGTTCTTCGCTATCCGCTGTAATTTTCCACTCTGGCATTTCATCCAGATTTGGGAAATATGCATCCGCATCATATGCGAAATCGATTTTTGTGATATGAGCCACATCACACTGGTCTAAAAGTGCCTTGTAAATCTGCTCACCACCAATAACATAAATATCTTCACTATTGTACTTTTTCAATTCTTCTTGAAGTTCCTCCATGGAATTTACTACAATAGCGCCTTTACCGTCGTATTTCTTATCATGAGTCAAAACAATGTTTGTTCGATTCTTAAGTGGTAAACCATTTGGAAAACTTTCCAAGGTTTTTCTACCCATAACCACAACCTTACCAGTTGTTGTCTCTCTAAAAAACTTCATATCCATTGGAATGGATACCAAAAGTTTATTATTTTTACCGATCGCCCAATTCTTATCAACTGCTGCAATTAAATTCATAGATATATCTCCTTCTAAACCACAAAACTGTCACTCTATCTCTTAGATAGCAATTGGAATATCCTTTACCTGTGGGCCAGTTTCATAATCAATCAGTTTAATGTCATCTGGAGTAAAATCATAGAAATCTTTGATTTCCGGATTAATCCAGAATTTTGGAGCTGGATACTGTTCTCTTGTAATGAGCTCTTTTACAATATCCACATGTCTATCATAGATATGCGCATCTGCGATTACATGCACTAACTCACCTACCTGCATATCACAAACCTGAGCAAGCATATGCACGAGAACTGCATACTGACAAACATTCCAGTTATTTGCCGCAAGTACATCCTGTGAACGCTGATTTAAAATCGCATTTAATACTAACTTTTCTTCACCTGGCTTCTGTGTCACATTAAATGTCATACTGTATGCACATGGATAAAGATGCATTTCAC
>CAZDAP010000262.1:0-1880 GCA_964503585.1 uncultured Lachnobacterium sp.
TTGAAGTGTTTGTTTGCACGCCAAAGTCCAGATTTGCCAATGCCACCTTCAGAAACTAGACAGTGAATATGAGGATTCCACTTCAAGTCACGACCGAAAGTGTGGAGTACACAAATGAAGCCAGGTGTAAATTTTTCGGTTTTATTTTCTTTGTGAAACATGCGAAGAATAACACTTTGAACCGCATCAAAAAGTAGACCGAGTAAAGAACGGTCTTGAAGAAAGAAAGTTCTAAGTTCAGAGTCAATAGTAAAAACGCAGTGTCGGTGCTGAACATTGACTATCTTAAAAGACATAGAGGTAGTGCGGTCTATGGAATATTTAGTTCCACAGGTTGGACAGAAACGACTGTGGCAACGAAAAGGAGCAAATTTGAGAGTGCCACAAGAGGCGCATCCATACATGACGCCACCAAAAGAAGGGTCGCCACAGCTAATCATTCGATCGACGTTTTCGATTACTGATTGACGAGGATGCAATTCATAAATCATTTGTTCGTAATTATCTTTGAATATTTCTTGTAGTATGTTCATGAAATAATTATAGAACAAAAAAGGCAAAAGAAAAACCTACCCCTCAAAGATTGAGGGGCAGGGGAGCTGAAGTGTCGAAGACACTATTTTTACTGTCCAAAAATAGGGTATGTTTTTTGCTCGTATTTCGAACATCAGATTACCCTTAAAATTGCACATTTCGTGGAGAATTCTATATCCAAATATCTTGACCTGAAGCACATATAATGTTCTATGAAAAATTTTTAGAGGTACATTTATTTATTATATGTTATAATGAATCTATCTTTTTTTAAACATCCATAATTGAAGGAGGTATAGCAATTATGATATATAATAAAGAAGCCTATGAGTTGGGTAGTAAGCGTTCGGCGATTCGTGAACTGTTTGAATATGGAAAACAGAGAGCGGCGATTGTGGGACCAGAGAATGTGTATGATTTTTCTTTGGGGAATCCGACTGTGCCAGCGCCAGATTGTGTGGATGAGACGATTCGACGTTTGACAGAGGAATTGGATTGTTTGAAGTTGCATGGATATACTTCTGCGCAGGGGGACGTGGAGACAAGAGCTGCGATTGCAGAGTTTTTGAACAAAACACATGGAACCTCTTTTGATGCCAATGATTTTTATATCACCATGGGTGCGGCAGCATCTTTGTCCATTGCATTTCGTGCTTTAACTACGAGCAAGGAAGATGAGATTATTGCAATTGCACCATATTTCCCAGAATATAAGGTGTTCGTGGAAGCGGCAGGTGCCACATTTAAAGTGGTTCCAGCGGATACAAAAGAATTCCAGATTGATTTCGATGCGTTAGAAGGCATGGTAAATGAACACACAAAGGCAGTGATTATTAATTCGCCAAACAATCCTTCTGGGGCTGTATATTCTGTAGAGACCATTGAAAAACTGGCAGAATTACTTGGTAGAAAAGAAAATGAATATGGACATCCTATTTTTATTATTGCAGATGAACCATATCGTGAAATCGCTTATGATGGAGTGGAAGTTCCATTTGTGACAAAATACTATGCCAATACTTTGGTTTGCTATTCTTATAGCAAGTCCTTGTCTTTACCAGGGGAGAGAATTGGATATATTTTGGTTCCACAGGAGGCTTATGAAAGCAAGGCGCTTTATGCGGCTGTGGCTGGTGCAGGTCGTGCACTTGGTTATGTATGTGCGCCTAGCATGATGCAAAAAGTAATCACTCTTTGTCAGGGCGAGACAGGAGATGTAGAACTATATAAAAAGAACAGAGATTTATTATACGAAGGGCTGACAAAGATTGGTTATGAATGTTTCAAACCACAGGGAGCATTTTATATGTTTGTAAAGGCTTTGGAAGAGGATGCAGATGCATTCT
>CAZDAP010000263.1:0-1875 GCA_964503585.1 uncultured Lachnobacterium sp.
AATTTCTGTTTCTCACGACAGAAAATATATAGAAGAGGTCGCTGACAAAGTCTATGAACTGACAGAGCAGGGACTAGTAATAAAAAAGGAGTAAACTTACTATGATTTTTGGAAAGCATATTAATCGCTATTATTTTAAATATGCTGGGTTGATTATATTGGGATTGGCTGCGCTGGTTTTAGTAGACTGGTTCCAGCTTGTGATTCCAAATCTTTATCAGCTTTTGATTAACGGCATGAACTATGGCGTTGTAGAAGTAGATGGTGTGATGCGAACCTTTGATACAGAATTTCTCTTAGATGAAATCTGTATGCCAATGGTTGGTATTGTGCTAGCCATGGTATTTGGACGTTTTCTGTGGCGTGTAACTCTATTTACAGCAGGAGTTCGTGTGGAGACAGACCTTCGAAATCGTATGTTTGATCATGCAAAAGATTTGAGCCGTGAATATTATCAGGTAAATAAAGTGGGTAATATGATGAGTTTATTTACCAACGATTTGGATACGGTACAGGAATGTTTTGGTTGGGGAATTTTGATGTTCTTTGATGCAACATTTTTAGGTGTGCTTGCAGTTATTAAAATGTGGAACATGGATCCAATGCTTACTGTTTTCTCAATGATTCCAATGCTGTTTTTGATGGGAGCAAGTACGGTAGTAGGAAACTGGATGACAAAGAAATGGGACATCCGTCAGGAGGCCTTTTCGAAACTGTCAGATTTCTCTCAGGAAAGTTTTTCTGGTATTGCAGTTATCAAAGCGTTTGTAAAAGAAGCAAAGGAACTGATGGCATTCAAGAAATTGAATGTGGAAAATGAGGAAGCAAATATCGACTATACCCGTTCTTCTGTATTGCTTCGTATTCTGGTTACACTTTTCATTGAAAGTGTTATCTGTGTCATCTTAGGATACGGCGGATATTTGGTTTATAAGGGTGAGTTTAATGCTGGTCAGTTAATCGAGTTTATTGGTTATTTCAATACGATTATTTGGCCTATTATGGCAGTTGCAGAACTGATTGATATGTCTTCCCGTGGTAAAGCATCTTTGAAACGTATCAGCGAACTTTTAGATGCAGAGCAGAATGTGATTGACCGTGAAGGGGTAAAAGAATTAAAGAATATCAAAGGTGACATCGAATTTAGAAATCTTTCCTTCCAGTATCCAGATGGAGAATATGATGCATTGGAGAATATTTCATTTACCATCAAGGCTGGTGAAAATGTAGGTTTAGTTGGAAAAACTGGTTCAGGTAAAACCACTTTGGTAGATTTGATTCTTCGTACATATAACGTACCAGATGGAACACTTTTTATTGATGGATACGACGTAAATGATGTAGCGATTCGTGATGTACGTGCAGGTTGTGCCTATGTGCCACAGGACAACTTCTTGTTCTCGGATACCATTGAAAATAATATTTCCTTTGGTACAGATGAAAAATCAGAAAAAGCAATTGTGGCAGCAGCGGCTCTTGCAGATGTAGATAGTAATATCAAAGAATTTAGTGAAGGATATAAGACGGTTCTTGGGGAACGTGGTGTTACGGTTTCTGGTGGACAGAAACAGCGTATTTCCATCGCTCGTGCACTTATGAAGGATGCTCCAATTTTGATTTTGGATGACTCTGTATCTGCAGTTGATACAAAGACAGAGCGTACCATCTTAGGAAACCTAAGAGAGACTCGTGCAGGAAAGACAACCATACTCATTGCTCATCGTATATCAACCATCGAGCAGATGGATAAAGTTATTTTCATTGATGAAGGTAAATTAGTAGCAGTAGGTACACATCCAGAGTTGTATCAGAACTGTCTGGCTTACCAGAAGATGGTAGACCTTCAGAAATTGGAAGAAGAGGAAGGAGGAAACC
>CAZDAP010000264.1:0-1875 GCA_964503585.1 uncultured Lachnobacterium sp.
CATTGGATAAAGACCGAATTCTTTTATCATAAATATTTAAGTACAAAATAAAATACACTCTATGTACAACTTTTTAGTTTTTTGGTAAACTAGAGATAGAAATTTATTTATGGAGAGTGAACAATGGTTGAATATGTACGTACAGAAAACTTAAAACCAGGAGATATCATTGCAAAATCGCTATATGATGAAAATGGTCGTATTCTTTTAATGGCTACGAAGATGCTGACAGAAACAGCGATTCGTGTCATTTGTCAATATGGATACAAAGGTGTTTATATTGATAATATCGATGAATTTCGTCGTGAAAGTATTCCAATTCCAGAACCATTGGTGGATGAATTGACGCAGTTACAGTTGATGTCCTTGTTGAAAAGTATTTATAATAACAAAGCCATTCAGTGTGACTTTTATGATGCACATTTTATGGCAGATAAAAAGAAATTGCATGAATTATTAGATGAGATTGTGGATACTTTACAAAAAGCGGAGACGGAGGGAAAACTGTTATTTGAATTAGAAGACTCTCGAAACATGACATCATGGCTGTATTTCCATTCCATTAATGTTTGTTTCCTTTCTATTGGTATCGCAATTAAGTTAGGACTAGGGAAACAGGAAATCATGGAAATTGCTTTAGGCGCAATCTATCACGATATGGGGAAAGCGTGGTTTGCGGATAGCATCGTAAATAAGCAGGGGCTTACTGAAGCGGAGAGAACTATGTTACGTGAACATCCAGAGAAAATGTTTCGTTTTTTACAGAAACACAATTATTCTGTATCGACACTCTATGCTGTTTGGCAGCACCATGAAAAGGTAAATGGAGAGGGCTATCCATCTGGCGTAAAAACTGGAAAAATCATGCCTTCAGCTCGTATTGTTTCCTGTGCAAATGCATATGACAATCTGGTAAACATGAATCCATATGAAGGCAGCCTGTCTATGTATCAGGCAGATGCCGTAGAATATTTATCTGCCAGTGCAGACCAGGATGTGAATTGCCTGCGAGCATTGTTTAAGATTGTCGCTCCATACCCAGTTGGTACAAAGGTTCGTCTTTCTAATGGTGTAGAAGGTATCGTTGTGAAGAACTTCCCAGAGTTGCCACTTCGTCCAGCTTTGATATCTGGCAGAGATGTAATACTTCTTCATAAAGATCCAAACTACCGCAATATTACAATTGCAGAAGTCATCAAATAAAAGTAATCAGAAATGATTTTTATCAAAGAATCATTTCACAACGTATTAAAATAATAATTTGAAATTTAACATTTTAGAAACATATTGTTATTAAAATGCTTTTACAAATATACAAGAGGAGGAACATTATGTATCCAATCGTAAGAAAAGAAGTTCTGGCAGACCAGATTGTGCTTATGGATATCAAAGCACCTATGGTTGCAAAGAAATGTTTGCCAGGACAGTTTATTATTGCTAAGACAGATGAAATCGGAGAACGTATTCCGCTTACTATCTGTGATTATGATAGAGAAGCAGAAACTGTTACCATCGTAGTTCAGACTATCGGTGCAGGAACAAAGCGTATGATGGATTTGAATGAAGGGGACGAACTCATGGATTTCGTTGGACCTTTAGGATGTGCATCAGAACTTTGTGAAGAAAAGAATTTAGAAGAAACCAAACAGAAAAAGATTCTTTTCGTAGCAGGTGGTCTTGGTATCGCACCGGTTTATCCACAGGTAAAATGGCTCCATGAACATGGAGTAGATGTAGATGTCATCATGGGTTGTCGTACAAAGGACCTTTTATTCTACATTGATGAAATGAAAGCGGTTGCAAAAAATGTATATGTTGCAACAGATGATGGTTCTTATGGCTTCCACGGAAATGGCTGTGCACAGTTAGAGGCTC
>CAZDAP010000265.1:0-1843 GCA_964503585.1 uncultured Lachnobacterium sp.
TGTGAGAGAAGAATATAAAAATTATTTGGCGAATATTCTTTCTCAGTATGAATAATCGATAATAAAAGCGAGGAGAGAATACATATGAGTTTACCAAAAGATCCAGTGATGCTGCTTAGTGTCGTGAATACAAAACTTCGCGACTATTATGCAAATCTTGAAGAACTGGCAAAAGCAGAAGGCGTCACAGTAGAAGAGATTGTGACAAAATTGAAAACGATGAATTATGTCTATGACGAGGAACAAAATAAGTTCATATAAAAGTTCATAAGGTTAGAAAGGAATGGATCTATGCAAACAAGTTGTGATTTTTGTGCTTACAATGAATATGATGAAGAAGATGAATGCTATTATTGCTCTGTAAATATGGATGAAGATGACATGGCGCGTTTCATTCAAAGCAGTTATAAGCAGTGTCCATATTTTAAATCGGGAGATGAATATCAGGTGGTTCGTCACCAAATGTAATCGTATAGGGGGAAAATTATAAAATCTTTATAAAGATGGGTAAAGTTCATGGTGAAAATGTTGATTTCACAAACACTTTTCTTTATAATGGTTTATTGTACGATTAGAGGAATTGGAGGAAATATGAGCAATATAAATGATTTTAATGGCCCAGATTTCGGACCGGATAACAACAGTCCAAATGGGAATGGAAATAACAACGGAAACAACAACGGCAATAATGGAAACAATGATAATAATAATAACGGTCCAAAGAAACCAAACGGACAGAATGCATTAATATTTATCATGTTCACATTGTTTGCGCTTTTAGTGATGTCCTTCTTTAGCAATCAATACGACAGTATCAGCACAAAAGAGACATCCTATACAGAGTTTTTACAGCAGTTAGATGAGGGTAATGTAGCTACTGTAGAATATGACATGTATCAAATCAATTATACATTGGTGGATCAGGAAGAAAATTATGAAATCACCTATTATACTGGTTATATTGAAGATCCAGAATTGGTAGATGAAATTAAAACCATGAAAACAAAAGAAGGTGAATTAGTACAGGTAAAGGCGGCTGTGCCAGATACCACATCTTCTATGATTTTAGAAATCGTTGGCTGGGTGTTACCATTAGTGCTTATGTGGGTGCTTTTAGGCTTCCTTATGAGAAAAATGGGTAACGGTACCATGGGTGTTGGAAAAACCACTGCAAAGGTATACGTAGAAAAAACGACAGGTGTTACATTTAAGGATGTAGCAGGACAGGATGAAGCGAAAGAATCGCTTCAGGAAATGGTAGACTTTTTGCATAATCCAGACAAATACAAAGAAATTGGTGCGAAACTTCCAAAAGGCGCACTTTTAGTGGGGCCTCCAGGTACTGGTAAAACCCTTCTTGCAAAAGCGGTTGCAGGAGAAGCCAATGTACCATTCTTCTCATTGGCAGGTTCGGACTTTGTGGAAATGTTCGTAGGTGTAGGTGCATCCCGAGTAAGAGACCTGTTCAAAGAAGCACAGAAGATGGCACCATGTATTATCTTTATTGATGAAATTGATGCGATTGGTAAGAGCCGTGACAGCAGCCGTTATGGCGGTGGAAACGACGAACGTGAACAGACATTAAATCAGCTTCTTGCAGAAATGGATGGTTTTGATACTTCGAAAGGTATCTTGATTTTAGCAGCAACCAACCGTCCAGAAGTATTAGATAAAGCATTGCTTCGCCCAGGTCGTTTTGATAGACGAGTAATTGTTGACAAACCAGACTTAAAAGGCCGTTTGGAAACATTAAAAGTTCATTCCAAGGACGTTGCAATGGATGAAACCGTAGATTTAGATGCATTGGCATTAGCAACAGCTGGTTTGGTAGGTTCTGACCTTG
>CAZDAP010000266.1:0-1825 GCA_964503585.1 uncultured Lachnobacterium sp.
AATAGATTATGAAAAGTTTCAAGATACCTATCGAAAAATAAATTTAAATGAAATTACCACACTTCCAAGCAATAACTGGTATTATTCCAACAATAGTTTCTTAATTCATGGGTTTTGGAACTATGGGTATCTGGTACTTAAAGAGACAATGGAGAATGGCAAAAAGAAATATTTATTGGGGGTTCCAGGAATTTTTGAGCAGCCGGAGATGGTTATGGCCACGTACTTCGGGTTTCCGATATTTCAGGCGTTGCCACCGCAGGTGGTGGAAATAGAGGTGGGAGAAGCGTGTACATCTGATTGGAATGAAAAAAACCAGAAACCACAGGTGGGAACCTTTGGCTGCTGGTTTGTGGATTTATAAATAGGTATTTGGTGCAATAAAACTGTACTGAAGATGGTCTCTCCACATGCCGTGCAGATACAAATAATCGTGGCAAATGCCTTCTTTTTGAAAGCCTAATCCTTCCAAAAGGCGGATGGAAGGCAGATTCTCCTCTTGTACATGTGCGGTTATACGGTGAAGCGTTAAATCAGTAAATGCAATATCCAGTACTTTTTCCACTGCCTCTGAGGCATATCCCTGATGATGGAATTGGCTGGAGAATTTATAACCTAATTCAGCATTGGAAAAAATATTAGAAATATTGTAAAGACAAACGGTTCCGATTATCTGTTCAGGATCATCCTTTAAGAATGCGTAAAAACGAACCTGTTGTAATTTTAAAGCAAGTCCATATTCTAAATGAAGGATATTTCGTTGATGGGATTCTGTATAGAAATTAGAACAGCGGTCTGTTTCGTATTTTTCAAAAAGTTCTTTGTCATTTAGATAAAAATTTAAAACCTCGTTGGCATAATCTGGACCAATGACTTTTAACACCAATCGTCTTGTTTCATATTGTAATAACATGTTTGCCTTCTTTCAAAAATTTGGTATGATATAGGTAGATTATAGCACAAAAGGAATCGAAAACATATGACTCAGGACGAAAAATATATGAAAGCGGCAATCCGCGAAGCAAAAAAAGCATATGCGTTAGATGAAGTTCCTATTGGATGTGTCATTGTGCAAAATGATAAAATCATAGCCAGAGGATACAATAGGAGAAACACAGATAAAAATGCACTTGCCCATGCGGAAATGTCGGCTATTAAAAAAGCCAGCAAAAAAACAGGTGATTGGAGATTGGAAGATTGCACCATGTATGTAACGTTGGAACCATGTCAGATGTGCGCAGGGGCTATTGTGCAGTCTCGTCTTGGTAAAGTTGTCATTGGTTCTATGAATCCTAAAGCAGGATGTGCGGGCTCCGTAATTAATCTGCTTCAAATGAAACAGTTTAATCATCAGGTTGAAATGGTAACAGGAGTGCTGGAAGAAGAGTGCTCTACCATGTTATCTGGATTTTTTCAGGAACTGCGTGAAAAAAAGAAACAGGCGAAAACTTGACAACATGTGGGCAATGGGTTATACTAACCCGAGTTAATTGAATAAAAAAGAGAAATAGTCTTTCGTTTTCATGCTGCTATTCGGGTCTTGCGCAATGGGACCTGTGAACCTGGTCAGGGTAGGAATACAGCAGCCATAAGCAGACCATCTCATGTGCCGCGAGGGTGCCTGGATGGTAGCATGAAAACGAAAGGCTTTTTTATTTGATGGAATTTCAATTAAATAAAAAAATCAAATATGGGAATGCAAGGGAAGTCGAAAGACTTTCTTTTTTAATATGCATATTGACAAAGTGTATAGTTGAAAGTATAGTAAAGCAGTAGGAATTAAAATGAAGGTGAAAATATGAAAATTTCAACAAAGGGAAGATAT
>CAZDAP010000267.1:0-1822 GCA_964503585.1 uncultured Lachnobacterium sp.
TTTATCATATGAAAGGGGTTGCTAACTTATGCGCCCGCTCTAATAACTTTTCTCGTTCGTTCAACTTCGGATCATTCAATACAATCTCAAATAATAAATCAAGTACAACACCAATTTCTTCCCCTGGTTTCATACCCATGGCAATCAAATCATCACCATTTACCGATAGATCCTTTTTGCTCACACACTGGTTTTTCTCAATAACCTCTAAGTATGCTTCTTCCAGATCATCCACATAAGCCATTTTCTCTTTAAAGTTATGTTGGCTCTGTCCCAAGATATCGGCACGTTTAATTTCGATCATCATTGGCATATTTTCCAAACCAATCTGACTAATACGTCGACGTACCAAGGCTTTATTATCCATTGGTGGACGATCATCATGATGACGAATCATCCTGTATACAAAATCTATCGTCGCATTATCGAATTTCAAACGTCGTAGGATACCTCTTGCCATGTCCGCACCAGCCTGCTGATGTCCGACAAAATGGTCATAACCTGCATCATCCGTAGTAAGAACCACTGGTTTTGCCAAATCATGGAGTAGCATAATCAAGCGAATCATGCGCTCTGGACGAACATGCTGCATAGCCACTATACTATGTTCACCTACTGTGTACATATGATGATGGTTATTCTGTATGGTTTCCATTGCCACATCAAACTCTGGCATAAACACCTTTGTTAACCCCAGTTGATAAGCAGTACGAATTTCTTCTGGATGGTCTGACACCAGTATTTTTACTAATTCTGCAGCAATGCGTTCTTTGCTGATCTTAGAAAGAGTTGGTGCCAATTCACGAATGGCCGCCTTTGTTTCTTCATCAATGGTAAACCCAAGCTGCGCTGCAAAGCGAACCGCGCGAAGCATACGGAGTGCATCTTCGGAAAAACGCTCCATTGGATTTCCTACACAACGAATGACTTTATTCTCTAAATCTGAAATACCCTGAAATTCATCTACCAAACCTATACGTTCATTGTAAGCCATGGCATTAATGGTAAAATCTCGACGTTTTAAGTCTTCTACTAAATTGGCAGTAAACGTAACTTCCTTTGGATGTCTGGCATCTTCATATTCTCCATCAATTCGATATGTGGTAACTTCATACCCCACATTATTCACCATTACGGTCACAGTTCCATGTTGAATTCCTGTATCAATGGTATGGGAAAATAATTGTTTCACTTCTTCTGGTTTGGCAGAAGTCGTCACATCCCAATCTCCAGGCACGCGAAGCAGGAGAGTGTCCCTTACACACCCTCCTACAGCAAATGCCTCATAGCCATTTGCTTCCAGCTTCTCTATGATTTTTCTCACATCAACTGGTAATTCTACTCTCATTTAATACGCCTTACCCCAATATACTAATTTGTGTGCTGGCTTTCCACAGCATACACATACGTCTGAAATCTGTTCCTGATCATTAAATGGCATACAACGACTTGTTACGCCAGTATCTTCTTTAATCTTAAGTTCACAATCTAAACTTTCACACCACATACCACGGATGAAACCTGTTTTTGATTCTGCTTTCTGTACGAATTCAGCATAAGTACGAGCATCTGTAATGTGACTGTTTAAGAATTCTTTTGCTCTTGCGAGCATATCTGCCTGCATAGTTTCTAATATTTCTGCAAGTTTTGTATTTAATTCGTCTAAAGCAACAACTGTCTTTTCTCTAGTATCACGACGAACTACAACGCACTGATTGTTTTCGATATCCTTTGGCCCGAGTTCTACACGAACTGGAATACCTTGGATTTCCTGTTCTGCAAATTTCCATCCTGGACTCTTATCTGTAGCATCGATTTTTAC
>CAZDAP010000268.1:0-1817 GCA_964503585.1 uncultured Lachnobacterium sp.
AATACAGTACAGTGCATGAACGGTGTATTTTCTATGGATTATCAGATGTTACCAGTAATTATTACAGTAGTTGCTAATATGATTTATGCAGGTGTATTTGTAGTAGTGCTTACAAAGATGTTTAATAGTGAAAGAATTATGTATACATAGGAATCTATATAGATATATAGGTAAATATAGGAGCAGTCTATAGACGGCTCCTATAGTGTTTGTAAATTGTACAAAATTAGTTTATAATTTACATATAATTAAAAATAAAATTGAGGTATAGAAAATGAGCGAATGGAAAGAAATTAGTTTACATGATATAAAAGGAGTGAAAATTGGTCACGCACAGAATCCAGATCATGCAACGGGTTGTACAGTTATTATCCCAGATAAAAAGGCAATTTGTGGAGTGGATGTTCGTGGTGGCGGACCAGCGTCCAGAGAAAATCAGTTGCTCAATCCACTGATGAGCAATGATGGAGTAAATGCGGTGTTGCTTAGCGGTGGAAGTGCCTTTGGCTTGGATGCTGCTGGCGGTGTTATGAAGTATTTAGAGAAAAAGGGACGTGGCATAAAGGTAGGAGATGCTATCGTTCCTATCGTAGTAGGTTCTTGTATTTTTGACTTAGGCTGTGTAGATGGAAAGGTACGTCCAGATGCACACATGGGATATGCCGCTTGTTTGGATAGTGAGGATAATGTGGAGCGAAATGGTAACGTAGGTGCTGGTATGGGAGCGACAGTAGGGAAACTTCACGGTGCTGAGTTCTCCATGAAATCAGGCCTTGGTTGTTATGCAGTGCAGGCTGGTATGCTTCAGGTAGGTGCTATCGTGGCAGTAAATGCCATTGGAGATGTTTTCGAAATGGATTCCCAGAAACAGTTGGCAGGTCTTTTGAACAAAGAAAAGACAGGCATGATTTCCAGTGAAGAGGAAGCGGTGAAACTGTTACAACTGGCTAGCATGTTTTCTTTGAATACAACCATTGCGTGTATTGTAACCAACGCGAAGTTGGATAAAGCAGAGATGAACAAAGTAGCAGCCATGGCGAGCAATGGTATTGCGCGTACGATTCGTCCAGTCAATACTTCCATGGATGGGGATTCGGTATATGCGCTTGGCACAGGAAAAGTAAAATCTAGTGCAGACGTCGTAGGAACGTTAGCAGCTCATGTCCTTGGAAAAGCAGTAAACAGAGCGGTGCTTGAGACCGATGAAATCTATGGAATGAAGTCAGCAAAATCGTTCCTCAAATAAGAAAATAGATTTTGAACGATGTTCATTTATTAAAAAATAGAAACGAAGGCCAATAAAATGACACAACAAATGACACAATACGATAAGATGACCAAAACTCCTTTGGTAAAACTTATCATTTCTCTAGGTATACCAACCACCATATCTATGTTGGTAACTAGTATATATAATATGGCAGATACCTATTTTGTAGGGACTCTGGGCGAAAGTCCACAAGCAGCTACAGGTATTCTGTTTACCTTGCAGGCGATTATTCAGGCAATCGCATTTATGCTGGGACAGGGATCGGGAACTATGGTTTCCAAAGCATTGGCCGATCGAAACAAAGAAGAAGCATCGGAATATGTATCCACGGGATTTTTCACAGCCTTGGTGATGGGAACGGTACTTATGCTTGGTGGATTGCTTTTCCTAAACCCACTTATGCGTTTTTTAGGAAGTACGGAAACCATTTTACCTTATGCAAGACAGTATGGTGCATGTGTACTTCTAAGTTGTCCAGTTGTTATGGGCTCATTTGTTTTAAATAATAATCTTCGATATGAAGGAAAATCCTTTTATTCCATGATTG
>CAZDAP010000269.1:0-1813 GCA_964503585.1 uncultured Lachnobacterium sp.
AAAACTGGTGCGCCATGGAGAAAGTTCCATTTCACACCAGTTATTTTTAATATCCCATGCTACCTTGTAGGGATTCATCATGCTCAATCCAATCCTGTACTAGGATTTCTCGATATTCTGTGTCCGTATCACGAACAACAACTTTTTCGATTCCCGCATTGATGACCATTCTTTTACACATAGAACAACAACAGGAATTTGCAATCAACTCACCTGTGGCTACTTCCCTGCCTGAAAGATAAAGTGTACTGCCAATCATTTTTTCACGTTCTGCACAAATAATTGCATTTGCTTCCGCGTGAACACTACGACAAAGTTCATATCTTTCTCCACGAGGAATATTCATCTGCTGACGAATGCAGCTACCAATATCACTACAATTCTGTCTACCACGTGGTGCGCCAACATATCCTGTGGAAATTACTTCATCATTTTTCACAATGACGGCACCATAATTTCTGCGAAGGCAGGTTCCTCTTTTTGAAACCACATCTGCTAAATCCAAATAATAATTTGTTTTATCTCTTCTTGACATATGTATTCTCCATAAATATCTTTGTACTTATATATAAACCTATTGTATATAATAATTGCTAATAAATCAATCTCTATTTATTTTCAAAATTTTTCATTCTAATTTACAATTTTCTCCTCGTATCAATTTCACATTCATTACACATTCTAATCTCGAAAGGAAGGTGTATATCATGGCAAACAAAAAGAACAAAAACAATAATAACTCACTTAAAAACAGCTATTCAGAAAATAGCACAAACAGCACAAAGAATAACACATCAAACAGCACAAAAAACAGTACTAAAAACGAATCTCAGAACTGTGGCAGAGACTGCCGTTAAGACATGAGGATTATCCTGTAAAATTGAAATTAGAGGGGTTATTCGCCCCTCTCCTATTTCAATGTACATATTTATGCATCTGGAAATTTCTTTTTCAAAAAGGAAATAACAAATGGAATTGCTACTACTCCTGTCAAAATATCTGCCAAAGGCTGTGATATCTGCACGCCGGTAAGTCCCCAAAAATGTGTCGTTATAAGAAGTGTTGGAATAAACATCACGCCATTGCGCATCATGGACAAAAATGTAGAAATCTTCACCTGTCTCGTGCTTTGGTACAACATATTTACCGGAATGGATAATGGTAAAAACATCGTTCCCACACAGGCTGCACGCAATGCTAAAACACCTACTTCCATCACAGCAGGACTCTTCTGAAATGCGTACACAATCTGCTCTGCAAAAAAGATACTTGGGATAGCCAAACAGGCAACGAAACAAAATGCAATGGCCATGGTAGCAAGCAATCCTTTTTTAACACGGTCATATTTCTTTGCCTGATAGTTAAATGCCGCCACAGGCTGATAACCCTGACCAATACCAAGACCTACGCACATAACAAACATACTGAAGCGGTTTGCAACACTCATAGCGGCAATCGCCGCATCGCCAAATGGTCTTGTGATATTGTTTAATAAGCCACCTGAAAAAGAAGATAATCCCTGACGTACCAATGCAGGGAAACCTACCTTACAAATGGTAGCATAAACCTTTTTATTTTTACTCAATGATGAAATGCGGATAGTGCTCTCTCCCATCTTTCTAAAAAAGTACAATAATATGCAAAAACTTATGGTCTGAGACGTCGCTGTTGCTATACCGGCACCCAATACTCCAAAATCAAAAACAATAACCAACAAATAATCAAGAAAAATATTGATAACACCGCCGGTTACTAGTCCAATCATGGAATAAAAGGATTTTCCTTCATATCGAAGATTATTATTTAAAACAAA
>CAZDAP010000270.1:0-1775 GCA_964503585.1 uncultured Lachnobacterium sp.
CACCTATGGCAGGCGTAACCGACCTGCCATTTCGCTTGTTATGCAAGGAGCAGGGCGCAGGACTTCTCTGTATGGAAATGGTCAGTGCGAAAGCCATTATGTATAAAAATAAAAATACAGAAGCACTGTTGGCGATAGATGAAAGAGAGTTGCCAGTATCGTTGCAACTTTTTGGTTCAGACCCAGACATCGTTTCCGATATTGCACATCAGATTGAGGAGCGTCCCTTTGATATTCTAGATATCAACATGGGATGTCCAGTGCCAAAGATAGTCAACAATGGCGAGGGTTCCGCACTTATGAAGAATCCAAAACTGGCAGGCGAGATAATAGAAAAAACAGCAAAAGCCATCAAAAAACCAGTGACGGTAAAAATCCGCAAAGGCTTTGACGATGACCACGTTAATGCGGTAGAGATGGCAAAGATAGCAGAAGCCAGTGGTGCAGCAGCCATAGCGGTACACGGCAGAACCCGAGAACAGTACTACTCTGGAAAGGCGGATTGGGACATCATCCGTCAGGTAAAAGAGGCGGTATCTATTCCAGTGATTGGAAATGGAGACTTGCTGACAGCGGAAGACGTTATCGCCATGTACCAACAAACTGGTTGTGATGGATTTATGATTGGCCGTGGTGCTCAGGGAAATCCATGGATTTTCCGTCAGGTATTGCATTATTTTGAAACAGGTGAGCATTTACCAAAACCAAGTTTTGAAGAAGTGACAGAGATGATGCTTCGCCATGCAAAAATGATGTTAGAATTCAAGGGCGAATACACCGGTATTCGCGAAATTCGAAAACATGGTGCATGGTACACGGCAGGTTATCCAAATTCTGCAAAACTTCGTGTAATGATAAATGAAGTGGAAACATATGATGAATTGGAGATGCTTTTCGCACAGTATCAAAACACTTGCTGTTTTGATACGTAAGAAAATGAGATAGAAGCGCTGCTGTACAAGGTATCTGGAAAATATTGAATCTCCTTGACATAAGGGGTGCGATTGGCTATAATACTGTGAGTTGCAAGCACCTATTAGGCGCAAAGAACGTGAATACAAAAAGGGGTAAGGTAGAAATGACAGCTAAAAAGAACATTTTAACCAGCGAAGGTCTTAAAAAGTTAGAAGACGAATTAGATGAATTAATCGTTGTAAAACGTAAAGAAGTAGCACAGAAAATTAAAGAAGCTCGTGAACAGGGCGACTTATCTGAAAATGCAGAATATGATGCAGCAAAAGATGAACAGCGTGATATCGAAGCTCGTATCGAAGAGATTGAAAAAATCTTAAAGAACGCTGAAATCGTTGATGAAGACGAAGTAGATTTAGAAACCATCAACATCGGCTGCCAGATTAGAATCTTAGACATCGAATTTGATGAAGAATTAACATATAAAATTGTTGGTTCTACAGAAGCAAATAGCTTAAAAGGAAAAATCTCAAACGAATCACCAGTGGGTAAAGCCCTCATTGGTAAAAAAGTAGGGGATTTAGTATCAGTAGAAACTCAGGTAGGAGTAGTACAGTATAAAGTACTCGATATCCAGAGATCTATTTAATTAACTCGAAGGATAGCATCCAGAAATTGACGGAGGAAGAGCATGGGCAATCAGGAAAACGCAAACAACAATGCACCACAGCAGGACTTAAACGAACTCCTTAGAATTCGTCGTGAAAAATTACAGACATTACAGGAAAACGGAAAAGATCCTTTTGTAATCACAAAATATAATCAAGAACATCATTCAGATGAAGTAAAAGCTCTTTATGAGG
>CAZDAP010000271.1:0-1755 GCA_964503585.1 uncultured Lachnobacterium sp.
ATGAACTAAATCGTAAATTATTTCTTCACTTTTTCGATAATCTTTTCTTTTAATTCGTGAGCACGATTTTTAATATTTGGACTTGCTGTTCTAGAAACAATCAAGCTGGATACAAATCGCGATGAATAATCATATTTACCAAGGTTAAATGCCATAGCAGCAATCAGTAAATCCACGGTGCTCTGATCCATACCACACATTGGGTAGTTTTCAGAAGACATGGCTTTTACAAATCCGTCAAAAGCCTGTGTATAGAATGTCACATAATCTTTCTGAGCTGCGATAATCGCATCCTTGTTCTTTTCCTTGTCCGCTGCAAGTTCTTCGATTTTACCGCGAAGCAACCATGCAATTTTCAAGCACTCATATGCCTTCTCGCTGTTTGCACCTTTTTTTACAACCGTTGTGTAGAGGGCTAATTTAAACAATTCAATCGCGTCATCATAGGTATAGGTTTTTATCTCTGTAATTTCCTGTGTTGGTGGTGTTTTGAACTTATCACACACGCCCTCTTTCACCAACTTATTCTGGAGTGATGATAAAGGTCCAAAATAACGATGCATTGCTGTAAAACCACATTTTGGACATGAGCATACATCATATTTATTGGTATCAATATATTCGAAGCGAGGACGCAAATCCAAATCTGGTTCTTTTCTTTTTGCTCTTCCGGATTTGATTTGAAGTGTACGGAATGTTCCGTCACATACAGGGCAACGAACCGCCTTTAATAAAAGAAAATCTGCTTCTTTTGGTTTTGCGATTTCTTTTGTTACAGAACCATCTGCGTTCTGTTTTTTTACAACATTATCATCCTCGAAAAGATTGTTTGCTGCGCCTTCGTCTAATCCAAATTTTCCTAAACCTGATAATAAATTATCCATAATTCCCCCTGATTATGTGGAATCAAATTCCAATTTTATCCAACAAACTATGCATTATTTGCTGGTAATTTAAACGAACTCTTTAATGAAACGATACGGTTAAATACTGGCTGTCCCTCTACAGAATCCTTATAGTCAGCACAGAAGAAGCCCTGACGTACGAACTGATAACTATCATATGCCTTTGCTTCCATAAGGGCAGGCTCAACGATACAATTATCAAGAACTGTAAGTGAGTTTGGATTTAAGTTAAGGCTTCCGTCTTCGTTATAAACACCAAGATCTTCATCAATGATATTTTCATATAAACGAACTGTTACTTTTTTGCCGTATTCTGCTGATACCCAGTGAATGGTTCCTTTTACTTTACGTCCATCTGGTGCATTTCCACCCTTTGATTCTGGATCGTAGGTGCAATGAATTACTGTAATATTTCCATTTTCATCTTTTTCTACACTATTACATGTCACAAGGTATGCGTTCATGAGACGAACTTCATTGCCTGGATACATACGGAAGTATTTCTTTGGAGGTTCTTCCATGAAATCTTCACGATCAATGTAAAGTTCTTTGGTAAATGGAACCTGACGTTTACCAAGTTCTGGATTTTCAAGGTTGTTATCAATTTCAAGATAATCTACCTGTCCTTCTGGGTAGTTATCAATTACCACTTTGATAGGATCTAAGATTGCCATCATACGTGGTTTCTTCATCTTAAGGTCTTCACGGATACAGTATTCAAGCATTGGATACTCTACGATACTGTTCGCCTTTGAAACGCCAACAAGTTCTACAAACATCTTAATAGATTCTGGTGTAAATCCTCTACGACGAAGTGCTGCAATGGATACAAGACGTGGATCATCCCAGC
>CAZDAP010000272.1:0-1718 GCA_964503585.1 uncultured Lachnobacterium sp.
ATGAGTCCTTTATATATTATTGGTGGAATTGCCATTATGGCATTGATGACGTATATCATTCGCGTGTCACCTATGGTTATTTTCCGAAAGAAGATAGAAAATAATCGAATTAAATCATTTTTATATTACATACCATATACGGTACTTGCCGCTATGACCTTTCCTGCTATTTTTTCCAGTACGGCATCTCAGGCTGGGGCAATTGCAGGATGCGTGGTAGCAGTTCTATTAGCATATTTTAAAAAGGGATTATTAGTAGTAGCTTTGGGTGCAGCAGCAACCGTATTTTTCGTGAGTATGCTTGGAATTTAATGAAAAAGAGGAGAGTAGTTATGGAAAAGAATGCAAATGACAAATTAATATGGGTAGATTTGTTTGACCAGGAAATTGGTTCCGGTGAAAAACTGGAAACCCATGTAAAAAATCAGCTTCACAGAGCATTTTCTGTTTTCATCGTTCATGATGGAAAAATGCTGATTCAAAAGCGTGCATTAGAAAAGTATCATTCTGGCGGTTTGTGGGCAAATGCTTGTTGTTCTCATCCTAGATGGGGAGAAACACTGGCAGACGCTGTGCAAAAACGCATGGAAGAAGAATTGGGAGTTCCACAGGGTAGTTGTCAGCCAGAGGAGTTATTTGCATTCAATTATTTCAGTCAGTATGATGGATTGAGTGAATACGAGATTGACCATGTATTTTTAACAGATTATCATGGAGAAATTCATGTAGACCCAGATGAGATCATGGAATTGCGTTGGGTATCTTTGGATGACTTAAAGGTGGAAATGGAAGAAAAACCACAGACATTTTCTACTTGGTTTTTGATTGCGGCACCACGTGTGATGGCGTACGTAAAAAAGAATGGTTAAGAGGTTTAAATATGGCAGAGAAGATACACACACCTGTTACCACTGAAAATATAAAAGAGATATTGTTATCTTATGTAGATGATAAATTCAAAGACTTTACCAGTGCTCTTATTCCAGGTTCACGACCTATTCTTGGTGTTCGAATCCCCATTCTCCGTCAGATTGCCAAGGAGATTGCCAAAGGGGACTGGCAGACCTTTATCAGGGAAGCACCAGAAGACACCTATGAGGAAGTAAATGTTAAAGGCTTTGTGATTGGCTATGCAAAAGCAGATTTAGAAACGTTGTTTCCGTATATCGCAGCGCATATAGAAAAGATTAACGACTGGTCATTGTGTGATGGTTTTTGTAGTAACTTAAAAATCGTTGCAAAGCATCGTGAAAGGTTTTTAGAATTTCTATTACCATATGCCAAGATAGATGACGAGTTCAAACAGCGTGTGGTTGCAGTTATGCTGATGGATTATTATCTAACAGACGAATATATTGATATGACTTTAGAAGTGTTAGATTCACTAAAGAACGAAAAGTATTACTGTAAGATGGCGGTAGCTTGGGCGGTTGCCACGGCTTGGGCGAAACAGAGAGAGAAGACTTATACTTACATGCAGGACGGAAATAATACTTTGGATGATTGGACTTATAATAAAGCCATTCAGAAGATGTTAGAATCCTATCGTGTAAGTGCAGAAGATAAAGTGATGCTTCGAGAGATGAAGAAAAATTAAAAGGGCGTTGCGCAACAGACATTTTTCGTCTATTTTGCAACAGCCCATTTTTTAAATATATTCTCGAAGTTATAGATTTTTTACGAAAAGTGCACGAATTGCATTCAATACTGCAAGAATC
>CAZDAP010000273.1:0-1708 GCA_964503585.1 uncultured Lachnobacterium sp.
CACAATTCTCCGAATATTCTACTATAAAACATTCTATATTTCAATGCTTTTTTCCTTGAATTTCTAGAAAAAAGCCTTAAAATCAACCTTTCTCGGCACTATGCTTCCAAATCAGAAATCATATCCACGCGCATCTGATGTCTTCCGCCCATGAACTCCGCTTCTAAGTATGCTTTTACGATATCTTTTGCAAGTTCGCTACCTACAATACGTGCACCAAATGCAATAATATTCGCATTGTTGTGTTCTTTAATAAGATGTGCTGTAGCTACATCCGAACATACGCCTGCGCGAACACCTTTTACTTTGTTTGCTGCGATAGAGATACCAACGCCTGTACCACAAATAAGAATACCACAGTCAAAGTCTTCTTCTACTACTGCATGTCCTACACGTGCACCGATTTCTGGATAGTTGCAGCTATCGTTTGTATCTGTACCGAAGTTTACTACTTCATGTCCAAGTTCTTTTACATACTCCATAATTTCAAATTTTAAAGCTGTAGCTGCATGATCGTTACCAATTGCGATTCTCATAATAATTCTCCTTTTTATCTTTCATTATTTACGTTTCTTTGCAGATGATTCATATTTTGGTCCAAAGATTTTTCGAACGATTTTATAAACAAATAAAATCAATTTCTCTGGAATTCGTTTCAATACGATCTGAATTTCTTCCTTTGGATGAATTGGTTTTACCAAAATAGTACGAATACCTGCAAGGTTTGCTCCCATAACATCCGTAAAAATCTGGTCTCCTACAAACAATGTATTTTCTGTAGTAGTACCCATCATTTCCATGGCCTTTTTATAGTTGGCTGGCATAGGCTTATTTGCTTTGTAAATATAATTTACTTTTACCACGTCGTTAAATTTTTTTACACGTGGTTCTTTATTGTTGGACAGCAACATGCATGAATAGCCTAACTCTTTGAGATGTTTAAACAATCCGATGGCTCTAGCATCTGCTGGTGCATCATGTGGAACCAAAGTATTATCTATATCAAAAATAACTGCGCGATAACCATCCTTATATAATTTATCAAAATCAATAACATAGGTAGAATCTAAATATTCTCCTGGAAAAAATATACTCATTGTTTCTCCTCATAAAAAGAGGAAAGAATCTCTGTGCAAAGATGCTTTCCCCTATGTGTTTTAAACCAACATTTTTTTAAGTTCATTCATAAAAGTATTTACGTCCTTGAATTCACGATATACAGACGCAAAACGAACATATGCAACAGAGTCTAAATCTTTTAATTTATCCATAAGAATTTCCCCAATAACTGTACTTGGGATTTCTTTCTCTTCTCTGTTGAATACCTCTACTTCCACTTCATCCACTAATTTTGTAATCTGATCTGCAGAAATTGGACGTTTATGGCAGGCACGAAGCACACCAGCTTCAATTTTCGAACGATCAAACTGCTCACGAATATTATCTTTCTTAATAACAATAAGTGGAATAGTTTCTACTTTTTCATAAGTAGTGAAACGTTTACTGCAATCATCACAAAGGCGACGACGTCTAATAGAATTGTTATCGTCTGCTGGACGTGAGTCAATTACTCTCGTATTTTCACTGCTACAAAATGGACACTTCATATGCTACCTCCGATTTCCCCATAATCACGCATAATAATATAGTGTAAGTATAACCTTTATCTATGGTTCTTGTCAACACGGATGCACCTAAATTTTGTGTC
>CAZDAP010000274.1:0-1676 GCA_964503585.1 uncultured Lachnobacterium sp.
TCACCTTTTCCATTATCTGTCCAAAGTGCTTTATCCTTACGGCCAACGTTATTGGCAATGACACCATTTGCCGCATCTAGGATATTCTGTGTAGAACGATAATTCTGCTCTAATTTAATGACCGTTGCATCTGGAAAATGTTTTTCAAAGTTCAAAATATTATAAATATTAGCACCACGGAACTTGTAAATGGACTGATCATCATCACCTACTACGCAAAGATTCTTGTACTTAGAAGCCAAGAGTCGAATCAATTCAAACTGTGCAGTATTCGTATCCTGATATTCATCCACCATAATATAACGAAAACGTTCCTGATATGCGTTTAATACATCTTTATCTAACTTAAATAATTCTACGGTTTTAAAAATCAGATCATCAAAATCCAATGCATTGTTCTGTCTCAGTTCTCTCTGATATTCCATATAAACCTGAGCCTGAATTCGCTTATTATAATCCCCTGCTGCTCGGTTGGCAAATTCAATAGGATCCACCAATTCATCCTTTGCGGAAGAAATCACACTCAAAAAGGTCTTCTCTTTATGAATCTTTGTATCAATCTGCAATCTTTTACAGATATCCTTCATCAATGTCTTCTGATCATCAGAATCATAAATGGTAAAATTCGTATCATATCCCAAACGATCAATATAACGACGCAAAATGCGTACACAAGTAGAATGGAAGGTGGCTACCCAAACACTTTCAGAGCCATATCCCAACATATCATCCACACGCTCACGCATCTCTCCAGCCGCTTTATTTGTAAATGTAATCGCCATAATATGATATGGATTTACTTCCTGCTCCTCAATCAAATATGCAATTCTATGGGTCAGTACACGGGTCTTTCCCGAGCCAGCACCTGCCAATATCAACACTGGTCCCTCTGTGGTAAAAACCCCTTTTTTCTGTTCATCATTTAATGTATCGTATATACTCATAATCATTTCCTTCTTATATTTCAAACATACGTTTGCCCCTTATTATAGCATAGACTCTTCTACATATCTACCACAAGTTTCACAAAATCTAATTTTATTTCAAACCTTAACATTACCTTAAAACTCATCTTTTTTCTTGTCATCTAGTTTTCAATACTATATAATAGAAAAAGAATTTACAAATTTTGAATGTTAAAAACACAAGAGGTGAAATAAATGGATAACGATATGAAACAAGTCATTATGGATTTGATGGATAAATTAGGAACCATAGATTATATTCAACCAGAATCTATTCCTGGCATTGAATTATATATGGACCAGGTTACCAGTTATATCGATGGACAATTAGGTGGTTCGAAACGTCATGATGATGATAAACTGTTAACCAAAACTATGATTAACAACTATACAAAAAATGATTTGCTGCCACCACCAGTGAAAAAGAAATATTCCAAAGAACATTTGCTTTCTTTGATTTTCATTTATTACCTAAAAAATATTTTAAGTATCAGTGATATCCATACGGTATTAGCACCAATTACAGAAAAATATTTTGGCAATAAAGAAGGTTATAATTTTGAAGATATTTATAAAGTAATCTTCGAAATGGAAAAAGAAGAATCTAAAAAAGTTCTAAAAGAATTCAGCAAAAAATATAATATTGCTAAGAACACATTTACGGATTTCCCTGAGGAAGATCAGGAAATGCTTCAGACTTTCAGTTATATC
>CAZDAP010000275.1:0-1673 GCA_964503585.1 uncultured Lachnobacterium sp.
ATGCTATTACATTTAGAATCGCACTTATGGTAGTTAAGTACATGAAGTATATGGAATCACTTGATTATTAAAGGAGCACTTAAAATGATTAAACTAGAACATGTCAGCAAGTCATATTCTGCAGGGATACCTGCGCTGAACGATGTTAACCTAGAAATCGAAGATGGTGAATTTGTATTTATCGTAGGAGATAGCGGTTCCGGAAAATCTACCTTGATTAAACTATTGTTAAAGGAATTAGAGCCTACAGCCGGTACCATCTTTGTAAATGGTAAAAATCTAGGAAAAATCCGTAGAAGACACATACCAAAATTCCGTAGAAATATTGGTGTTGTATTCCAGGATTTCCGTTTATTAAAAGATCGAAACGTATACGAAAATATTGCCTTTGCACAGAAGGTAATTGGCCAGTCTTCGAGAGACATCAAGAAAAAAGTTCCTGCTATGTTATCTGTAGTAGGTCTTGCGGCTAAGTATCGTTCCAATCCAAAAGAACTTTCCGGTGGTGAGCAGCAGAGGGTTGCCATTGCCAGAGCGCTTATCAATGAACCAAGTATCCTGTTGGCAGATGAGCCTACTGGAAACTTAGACAACAACAACGCATGGGAAATCATGAAACTTTTAGAAGAGATTAACGAACGCGGAACGACAGTTCTCGTTGTTACCCACAACATGGAAATTGTAAAAGTCATGAAAAAGCGTGTAATCACTGTGCAGAAAGGTATTATCGTTAGCGATAGTAAACAGGGTGATGAAACGCATGAAGATTAATACATTTTTCTATTCTATTCAGCAGGGCTTTAAAAATATAGCCCGAAACAGCATGTTTTCACTTGCATCCATGGCAACCATGGCAGCATGTATTTTCATGTTTGGTATCTTTTATATTTTAGTATTTAATGTAAATTCTATGGTACAGACAGCAGAAGAAAGTGTTGCGATTACCGTATTCTTTGATGAGGGTATCTCTGATAGTCGTATTCAGGCCATCGGCGAAGATATCCAGAAACGTACAGAAGTACGAGAAATCATTTTCGTATCTGCAGAAGAAGCCTGGGAAAGTTTTAAAACAGACTATTTCCAGGGAAATGAAGAGTTTGCCGAAGGATTTTCCGATAATCCACTTGCTAACTCTGCGAACTTTGAAATTTATCTAAAGGATGTATCACAGCAATCTGGTCTGGTAAGTTACTTAGAGAGCATTGATGGTGTTCGATCTGTAAAGCAGTCTCAGGTAGTGGCAGAGACTTTAACAGAATTCAATAAAATCTTAAGTATCATATCAGCAGGTATTATTTCTATCCTGCTTTGCGTAGCGATTTTCCTTATTAACAATACGGTTGCGGTAGGTATCTCCGTTCGTAAAGAAGAAATCGCGATTATGAAACTGATTGGCGCCACCGACTTTTTAGTACGTGCACCATTCATAGTAGAAGGTGTTGTAATTGGTCTGGTAGGTGCAGCTATTCCACTGGGTCTGTTATTTGTACTTTATGACCAAGTAGTAACACGCGTAGCAGCAGAATACTCTATGATTGGTTCTTTGGTAGAATTTGTATCACCAAACTTATTGTTCCAGGGACTGATACCAATTGGCTTATTGCTGGGGGTAGGTATTGGTTTATTAGGAAGTACATGGACCATTCGAAAACATTTAAAAGTGTAAATTTATG
>CAZDAP010000276.1:0-1671 GCA_964503585.1 uncultured Lachnobacterium sp.
AAAAGACACGTTGCTTAATCATTAATTTCATAACGAATTCCTCCTTTTTCTAGTGTTGATAAAATAAGGTTTTTATTGAAAAATCCTTATATGAATAGAATACGAAAAGAACCTTAATAACACAAGAAAAGAATCTTAAATTTTTCTTAAAAGTCTAAAATGTATAAATATTAGGTTGACAAAATAAAATACAAATATTATTATAATGCCACAAGAAGCGGTTTTCAAAACTATGTAATGAGATTCTGAAAGCCACAAGCGGATATTGAAATTATGGAGGCGATGAACTATGAAGATTACAATCCGTGAGCCAGGGAGTGCACTCACCCATTATGTTGCTATGATGTTGGCGATGGTTGGAGCTGTTCCATTACTGATAAAGGCAACTTATTCACAGGATATAAAGCATGTGATTGCTATGTTGATATTTATTGTGAGTATGATTTTATTGTATGCGGCCAGTACACTATATCATTCTGTGAATTTATCCGGAAAAGCACTAAAGGTATTTAAGAAGATAGACCATATGATGATTTTTGTGTTAATTGCAGGTTCATATACACCCGTATGTATGCTGGTTTTAAATAAGGAACAAGGATATCCACTACTGGCCTTGGTATGGGGAACGGCGATTGTTGGAATGGTGATGAAACTGTTTTGGGTAACCTGTCCGAAATGGGTATCTTCGGTAGTTTATATTGCTATGGGATGGGAGTGTGTTTTCGTGTTCCATCCACTCTTAGATACACTTCCAGTAGGTGCGTTTCTATGGTTGTTGATTGGGGGATTGATTTACACAGTTGGTGGTGTGATTTATGCATTGAAAATTCCAGTGCTGGATAAGATTCATAAATATTTTGGATTACATGAGATTTTCCATTTATTTATTATGGGTGGAAGTTTCTGCCATTTTATGTTCATGTTTTTGTATGTGGCATAGGATATAAATGTCAACTTTTTAAAGGATAACAAGTGTTTTCGTTTGTTGTCCTTTTTTATTATATAAATGTTAGTGATGAAGGATGACCAGAAGTTGAAATATTTTGTTTTTTATTGTAAAATAAATGTATTAAAAGTATGATATAATAATAAACGGAACTAATGAATTTACAGTATATGGTCAATAAGATTAAAAATAGAAGGAGAGGAGAACACTATGAAAAAGAAAATCATAAAGATAATCGGATGTATCATAGGATTATATGGGCTTTTGTTTTTATTAACATTTCTTTCTCCAGTAGCAGAAACTGTTAAGACAACAGCAACAGGGGATTTTAATGGCGTAACCGCTGAGATTTCCTATGGAAAACAGGAATATTTTAATGTTACCATTACGAATAATTCAGAACATGATTTGGAATTTGCTCCATATGGTGAATTGTATAAGAACCGCTGCGGTATCTGGGTAAAAGAACAGTATGGTAATCCATTTGAGTTTACATATTTGGCATATGCAGTGGGAGTTAAAGCAGGAGGATCATGTGAGGAATTTATGATTCCTTATGGAGAAAATGCAGAATTAGAGAAAGGAAAATACAAACTGGTGTATGAGGCTAGAAAAAGCACATGGGGTGAAACTGACACCTCGCAGTTTGATATTGAGATTGAATTTGAAGTAGAGTAAATTTTTGCAAAAGTAAGGGGCTGTCTATAATGACAGCCCCTTTTTTG
>CAZDAP010000277.1:0-1648 GCA_964503585.1 uncultured Lachnobacterium sp.
GGCGATTGCCGAGCTTTTATTTTTATCCATTTACTTGGATTATAAGTATGGTAATATATCTTCTGTATAACAACGAAGTGTTTCTCCAACACTCCAAGCCTGTCCATAGCATCCACGTCCGTTATGTGGTGCATTTCCATCAAAAATCTCACAGATGGAACCAACACAATTATCATAGAGATGTGCTTTCATAGGTTCTAACATTTCGAGAGCTTTCTTTGCAGTTTCTGCATTTCTACCATATACATTACAGTATGCAGTGATAAATCCACCAACGATGAATCCCCATGCAGTTCCTTGGTGATATGCAGCATCACGTTTAGGAAGAGAAACGGCATAAATCTGATTTGGACGGATAGAAGCATCATAAACATCTTCTGTATGATTTGGATTTACATGTCCACAATCATCATCAATTACATCATAGAGACAGCCGTCTTTTTCATTCCAGAATTTTTCACAGAAAGAAGTTTTTACTTTTTCAGCCAAACTCAAGTGTGGAGCAGGATCATCTCCAAATTTTTCAGCTAGATTTGCCATAACATTTAATGCGTTGTACCAAAGAGCACTGATTTCAACAGGTTTACCATGACGAGGTGTTACTACCCAGTCGCCAACACGAACATCCATGCCCCATTTCCATGCAGGAGTATGGTTTGGTAAAATGTCAGCCACAACATTGTCACAGTGGATGTTTTCACCATTTTCTACAGATGGCGTATTTTCTGGAATTAATAGGAAGCCTGTAGTATCGGTTAATTTAAACTTATTAAATAATAAACTTTATATTTATTGTAATAGAAGATGGTAGAAAATACTAGAGTTTTGTGCTATAATGCCAAAGTAGATTTGGAGGTAACGAGATGTTAGAGGTATATGTATTAGTAGAAAAGAAAAAAAGTATATTTATGAAAATACTGACACTGCTTCTTCTTTTAATAGGTTTATACTTTTTGTATGCAACTTTTGTTGGGTTATTTATTTTCTTTGCGGTGGCGGTTCCATTTTTAGCAATTGCTTGGTATCTGCATACAAAATTAGTAGAATTTGAATATTCCTATTTTGATGGAGAATTTCGTTTTGCAAAGATTTATAACAAGCAGAAACGTAAAGAATTAAAAGGATATGAGATTGACAACGTTATTGTAATCGCACCAGAAGGAGATAGAAGTTTACATAGTTACGAGAATAATCCTCAGGTAAAAACGAGAGATTTATCTTCTGGATATGGTAAGGGCAAAGTATATTGTTTAGTTGCAAAAACCGAAGAGGGTTTTGAAATGACAAAATATGAGCCAGATGAGAAATATTTGGATGCAGTTTGCGTAAAATACAGACAGAAAGTAATTAGATAGTGGTGTAGAGATGTTAGAGTTAAGAAATATATGCTACGAGGTTGACGTAGAAAGCGAAAGTAAAGAAATTCTAAAAAATGTGAGTTTAACAATTGATGAGCATTTTGTTGCAATTACTGGACCAAACGGCGGTGGAAAATCAACTTTGGCAAAGATGATTGCAGGTATCATTCAGCCAACCAGTGGACAGATTTTGTTGGATGGTGAAGATATCACAAATTTGAATATCACAGAAAGAGCAAAGAAAGGAATCAGTTTTGCATTCCAGCAGCCGGTACATTTTAAAGGGCTTA
>CAZDAP010000278.1:0-1640 GCA_964503585.1 uncultured Lachnobacterium sp.
CACGGTCATTTAATTCTTCAATCTGTTCATCTTTTTTATCTTTTTTCTTTTTGAAGAAGCCGTCTTTTTTTGGTTTATCTTCTGTGGTTTCTTCAGAACCCTTCTCTTCAGCAGATGCCTCTTCTGTTTCTACTTCTTTTGTATTTACTTCTTCGTTATTTTCTTCTGTCTCGGCAGTTTCCACTGTTTCTTCTGTAGATTCGTCTACAGTTTCTTCCATTTCAACTTCCTCATTCATGACATTCTTTTCTTCTGCCATGTGTTACCACCTTTCTAGGATTCCTCTGCTTTATTTAAGATACCATCTAACTGGCTTCTTAAAGTCTTTAAGTTATCCATTACCTTTTCGTAATCCATACGTTTTGGTCCGATAATACCTATCGTACCCTTAACACCATCCCCTAATTCATAGGTGGCTGTTACCACACTACAATCTTTCATAGTTTGAATTGGTGTTTCATTTCCGATATAAACCTGAATGCCTGTCTCAGATGCTGTATCTGATAGAGTTTCATTTACCAGACTTATAAGTTCTTCTTTTTCTTCAAATGCGGAAAGAAGATTTGTTGCATTGTCGGAAGCAGTAAGTTCTGGATATTTCAGAATGTTAGTAGCACCGCTGGTGTAAATCTGCAAGTCTTCTTGCTCATTTAATGCCTGTGCCAACGCATCTATTACATCGCTAACTACCTGACTATGAATACCTGCCTGCTCTTTCAATTGAGTAATTGTAGCAAGGTTAATTTCCTGTAAAGCCAATCCGTTCAACGCACTGTTTAATAAAATATTCAGTTTTAAAAGTGTTTCATTATCTAATGCCTCTTCCACATCAATCATATGATTCTTCACGATATTATTGTTCATAACAACAACCGCTAAAACCTGATGTTCACTTACACTAGAAAGCTGAATAAATTTCACTTTATTATTGTGATAAGCTGGTGCACTAATCATTGTGGCATAATTGGTATTCGTAGCAAGCATCTTTGCGACTTTCTTCAATACCTGTTCCATCTTCTGGGTCTTTTCGATGACATATTCTTTCATCTGTGAGACCTCTCTGTCTTTTTCCTTCATCAGATGGTCAACGTAGAAACGATAGCCCTTATCTGAAGGAATACGACCTGCCGAAGTATGGGGCTGCACAATATAGCCAAGTTCTTCTAAATCTGCCATCTCATTTCGAATCGTTGCGGAACTAAGATTTAAGTCCGTATACTTTGAAATGGTTCTTGATCCAACCGGCTCACCAGTAGCGAGATAATTTTGAATGATGGCATCCAAAATCTTCACTTTTCTGTCGTCCAATAACTGTTCGTTATTCTTTTCCATTTTATGCTCCTAATAGGTTGCGTTTGTTTTGTTAGCACTCATTTAATTGGAGTGCTAATATCTACAGTTACAAAGATACCACTAGTGGTTTTCTTTGTCAATAAAAGTTTTACGATTTTATATTTTCTTTATAATCTTAGTATTCTGTTTATAAAACAAATCATATACTATTCTAAAAACATATTATGGACGTTCTATGAAAAACTGCTCAAATCTATTCTTTTTATCCACATTGGCATGTCAGCTGGCAGATTGTCTTTCTGATGACGAAACCGCTATTCTTTCTGCTGATTTAGTTACACTAAGCG
>CAZDAP010000279.1:0-1631 GCA_964503585.1 uncultured Lachnobacterium sp.
TTTAATAAAATTAAACTTGACTTTAATAAAATTAAAGTGTAATATAAAGATAACAAAAGGAGGGGTGAAAATGAATCAATTACCACTTTGGATTACAGAATTGAATGAAACGGAACTTAATTTTATTAAGAACTTTGTACTTTCCTCAGGTTCACTGAAACAAATGGCACAGGAATATGGTGTAACTTATCCAACTATCCGAGCACATCTGGATGCGGTGATTAAGAAAATAGAGCTTGGAGATCAAGCAGAGGAAGACTCTTATATCAAAATTATTAAAAGTATGGCAATTGAAGGAAGTATTGAATTTGATGCAGCTGCAGTATTAATTCGTGAATATAAGAACAGGAGGTAAGAACTATGAATGGGCAGTGGGGCGATGTGTTAATGATAATCATTGTAATAGGATGTACAGTCGGTATGCGCGTGTTAATGGAATTGTTTTGCGTGCATACAGAACGGAAGACGCGGCTATTGTGTGTGGCTGGTATCATGGTGCTTTACACAATAGTAGTGACGTGGGAATTATTTTTTATAGGTGAGTTGCTTGTAGATGGAACACTGTTCATGGGACAGGAACAGATTTCTGTTACAGACTATAGAAACATTATCTGTGTTCTATTTCCTATCACAAATCTGTTGCTGGGTGGTTTGATTCTTTTCTATAGTGCAACCATAAAAAAACGTGTCTTAAGCAGTCGAGAAAAAATTATGCTCAAAGATATGTAATACCATGATCTTAAATGTATGGCGGGTTTTTAACCCGCCATTTTATAGTTTGTTCAAAAGTTTATGGGGAATGAAGGATAGTGCATTTATCCTTTATTTTTGAATAGAGTAACAATGTCATCTCCAAAACGTATCGTTCCGAGAAATAAGGCAATGCTGCTAATTAGAAAAAAAGTGTTAATGAAAATCATGTCTATAAAATTTGAATCCATGGTAGTTCCTCCTTTTCATTAGTATATGTAAAAGGAGAAATTTTGATAAAAAATGAGGATAGAAATATTTGTAAACTGTTTTTCATTGAGTTTTATTCAATTACAGGAGTTATAAAACTCTGTAAAGTTTCTACTAACCTAGGATGTTTTATTACAAAGTGAATAGAAGGCGATTTGATTTTGGAAATAATAACGTACTGGTCTTTTATGATTTCTATCTGAATATTTCGAAATGCTGTATTACTATTCGTTTTAAATATGTAATTTTCATGTTGATCCGCATATTGTTTTGTTTCACTAACATGAGATAGAATATCGTCATAACGATATACAATTGGTGTATTATAGAAACATCCAGATCAGTCAGTAACACCATTAGATGTACCTAAGGGTGCAGTTACAGTTTCTGAAACGAACGGATATTATGAGATTATTATACTGACTATGAGGTATATGCAACGCTTCATTATGCAGAATTCTTTGTTTCCGTTACGGATGATGTGGTAAGTGTTGATTTTTTGGCCATTGTACTACAATATGTTTAAAGTAAATGAAAAAAGGAGATATGCAATATACGCATATAGATAAGATATGAACACCTCAGATAACCAAATCCAAACTTACGCAAAACGTCTTCAAAAAATGATTCAGTGCAAAGTAGATGTGGAAGGGGAATGGAAGTATGATGGT
>CAZDAP010000280.1:0-1624 GCA_964503585.1 uncultured Lachnobacterium sp.
GTTCTGTTTCTATTCCAAAAGAAAATTCACCACATAGTTATATGACCTTTGATGGCGAACGTTTTGAGTGGAAGACGTTGGATGGAGAAACTTATAAGGAGCATACAATATAAAGATATGTTAACCGAAAATAGATTACTAACAGCAGAAGAGTTAAAAGAATTACAACCGGTATTAAAAGAATTACAGGTAGAAAATACAGAAAATATTTTGCGTTTCATAGACACAAAACTAGATAAAATCTATGATGTGTATATGATAAAAATGCAAAATGAAACTCGAATCTTAAAACAGCTAGAGGAACGTCGTTTTGATAAAAAGAAATATGATACATATTTTGCTGGGCATGATTTTGCCGTGCCAAAAATTCTAGAAACCATATCTGTAGGAGAGAAGGACTATGTGCTTATGGAAATGGTAGAAGGATTAGATGCTAGAGGCTGCAACGAAAATGACGCAGCCAAGGTAGGGACAGAGCTTGCCAAAATCCAAAGTCATTACTTATCAGATGGCGGACACACGGAATCAGCAGAATATTATTGGAATCGGTATTTGGAAAAATATTATGAGAAAATAAAGACATTTTTTGAAGATGTAGATGATGTTTGGAATCGTGCAAAGCAGCGTTTTTATGAAGCGCCTCAAACCCTTGTGCATGATGATTTACTTCCAATCAATGTTCTTTTGGGTGAGGAGCACCCATGGATTATTGATTGGGAAATCGCAGGTTTTTATCCATATTTTTTAGATTTAGCACGTTTTGCTTATGTATATGTAAGTGATAAAGAAGCGTTTTTTATTAGCAAGGAATCTGCAACAGCATTTCTCGATGCATATTATGACGAGATGAAAAAGAATGCAGCATTTGCTATAAGCCGAGAAGAATTTAACAGAGATGTTGTGATTTCTGCATTTTATCAGTACATCATGTTTCAGGATTATGAGAAATCAGTGGATGAAGTGCAGGATACTATGGATTATAGGATTTTGAAGGAAATAGTGGAAATGTTACAAAGCATGTAGGAGTAAAAGTGTATAAGCATCGGAGGAAAACTATGCATACAATACTTGTTTTTGATGAAAAAAATTATACAGAGGATATGTCTGTTTTTGAACGTTTTGGAGTAAGAGCATTGATACAAAAAAACGGACTGTTTGCCATGCAGCAAAGTAAAACAGGTGAGTATAAAATTCCTGGCGGCGGCATAGATGCAGGGGAATCTATTAAGCAGGCACTTGTTCGTGAGGTACAGGAAGAAACGGGTTTGGTGATTAAGCCAGCATCCATCAAGGAACTGGGCGAGATACTTGAAATGCGTCGAGATATTTTCGATGAAAAAACAAAATACATTGCCCACTCTTTGCACTATAGTTGTGAAGTAGAGGACGAAATCGTAGAAACGTCTATGACGGAAAGCGAGAAAGCGAAAGGCTTTCATTTAGCATGGGCAGATATTGATACTGTTATTGAAACCAATGAACGTTTGATGACAGAAAAATGGCAGTTCCGTGATGTGGAATTTTTAAAATGGTATAAGGAAAATATTTTGAAATAAGAGGAAGACGAAAATGATAATCAGAAGAGCAAAAACAACAGATATGGATGGTATTAATAAACTGCTGA
>CAZDAP010000281.1:0-1595 GCA_964503585.1 uncultured Lachnobacterium sp.
AAAATGATATGGAAGCTTTTTATTTATTTGATAGGACAATTATGATAGAATTTATACATATTAGGATGAATGATTAGTTTGGTTAATACCAAAAAGAATATATTTTAAATGGAAATCGGAGAAAAACATGAGTGAATTAAGACAATATATTACATCCATGCTAAAAGCGGATATGCAGAAAATCATTATCAGCAACCCACTTAGCAAGTCAGAAGAATATAAAAAAATCATCATTGAAAATAAAGGAAAGACTTATCAAATCGCCAAATACACAGAAAAACAAGTCTTTCATGAAAATGTTTCTCTTGCAGAATTAAGCGATAGATGTGTCCAATTAGCAGAAAATCATTACAAACAAATCAATGGAATGTCCGCCACAGAAGAACACATCATCCTTATTTCGAAAAAGGGAAAATGTAACTACAAGGTGAAAAAGACTGCTACAGACGCTGTAAAATTATCTGGGAAAACAGAAGGACATAACCGTCAGAAAAACTATATTCTAAAAGAGGGCATGAACATTGAGCCACTTGTAGACATGGGTGTTTTCACAAAAGATGGTAAAGTAGTCAACGCCATGTATGACAAGTATAAACAGATTAATCGTTTTATTGAGATTATTGATGATGAAGTTTCTAGTTTGAAAGTAGAAGAATTAAATGTCATTGATTTTGGTTGTGGAAAATCCTATCTCACTTTCGTGGTGTATTACTATTTAACTGAAGTTATGAACCTGAAAGTAAATATGATAGGTTTAGATTTAAAAGAAGATGTTATCAAAAAATGCAATCAAGCGGCAGAGAAGTATAACTACACAAACTTAAAGTTTGAGGTAGGTGATGTAAATGGTTTCAAAGCCCCATTTGATGTGGACATGGTAATTACCCTTCATGCCTGTGATACGGCCACAGACTTTGCGTTGTATAATGCCATTCAGTGGAATGCAAAAATGATTTTTTCGGTGCCTTGCTGTCAGCATGAATTGAATAAGCAGATTACCCCAGAAAACTTAGCAATTATGTCTCGTTATGGAATTATCAAAGAGCGTTTCTCTGCCTTGGCAACTGATGCGATTCGTGGAAATTTATTAGAATACTGTGGTTATAAAACACAGCTTCTTGAATTTATTGATTTTGCACATACACCAAAAAATATTTTGATTCGTGCAGTGCGTCGTCCAATTATGCCAAAGCAGGTAAAGGTGAATATGTTAAAGGAAGTTCGTAGCATTATGAAAGAATTTTCTTTTGAACCAACCTTGTATAAATTGTTAGAGCTTGATAAGGTTGATGATAATGATTAGAAACTAGTAAAGAAAGTGTAAAATATGAAAATATTAGTAACAGGATTTGAACCATTTAATGGAAGAGATATCAATCCTTCTCAACTTATATTAGAAAAATTAGAAGCGCCAGAGGGGATAACTTTAATCAAAGAATTACTTCCAGTGGAATTTAAGAGAACGACTATGATTTTACGGGAGCTTCTAAAAGAGAATCAACCAAATATCGTTGTATCATTAGGTCAAGCGGGGAATCGACCAGAAATTAGTGTGGAACGAGTTGCGATTAATTTGGATAACTGTCGTTCTTCCA
>CAZDAP010000282.1:0-1592 GCA_964503585.1 uncultured Lachnobacterium sp.
CCAAAAAAGACGGTAGCCATATTAATGACCACCGTCTTTTTTTCTTTTTCGCTCTTGTTTTTTTACTTCTTTTAATGCCGTCTTCTCCATTTTTCGAATATAACGATCTGCTTTTTTTCGTCTTTTACGATCCTCTCTATATGGATCATAAATGAAATAAGAAAACACTCCCAGTAATAGAACCACCGTACCTGCGATTGTCAGTACAAGCAGTAAATTTTCATATATAGAAAACTGTAGTTCGTAACATATAAACACAACCATCATTGCTGGGAACAATAGCATATACAAAGTTCTTACCAAAAAGCCCAATATACCTGATTGATTTTTCAAGTTTGTGAGAAGCGTTCCACCGATTGCAGTATAAAACGCCATAAACAAACTGATTTCTACACAAAATCCATGTAACACACCACAGAAGATAAACAAAACACTAGACAAAAAGAATAATGAAAATGCAGCCCCTTGGTACCATGCATTGGAATATTCTCCCATGCCCTCTATCTTATCTTCACTGAGCCCATGCATACGGTATACCTTTCCTCGTATCCGTTCTTCCAATTCCTCGTTATATTTCCGCTCTTCTTTGGTCTGCATAAGCAATTCTTCCACGGAAGAATCCATCATTTTATTAATGTATTCCTGCTCTTGCTGAATCCGTCTGCCTCGAAGTTTCTCCTGCTCATTCTGGCGATGGATTTCTCGTTCCAATGCCAAAATCTTCTCAACCCGAGGATTGCTCTCCAAGAACTCTGTCATATTATCTTCTGATGATTTTTCATCTTCTGATATTTTTTCATCCTCTGATACTTTTTCATCCTCTATAGTATTTACATCTATTTGGGCACTTTCTTCCGATTCAACAATCACTAATTCTGTATTCTCTTTCACAGTTATCTCTTGTTCCATACCCATTTTTTCCTTTTTGTTTAAAAAACACAATTACCTGTTACAAATCAATTATATCACTTATAAACATATCTTCAAACAAATTTCCATCTTTGATATGTATTTATCTTCCGATGAATAACACCCCTAATGTTCCTGGTCCACAATGAGAAGATATTACACCACCTGCTCTTGTAACAAGTATTTCATCAAAATAATTCATCTCTTTCAAATAGGAATATACGGTATCAATGATTTCCTGGTCACACCCAGAATGGGTAATAAATACACGTTCCTTATCTGCTTCTTTTAATGCTTCTTCCATATCCTTAACATAATCGATGATTACTTTATCCATTTTGCCACGATATTTCTTATCTGCACTCATACTTCCATCTGCAACCACAATTTTAGGATGCAATTTCAACACACCACCAGCTAATGCCGATATACTGCTGCATCTTCCTCCTCGATGCAAATAGGTTAACGTGTCTACTACGAAAGATGCTTTTACTTTTTCTTTGAGTTTTTCAATTTCATTACAAATCTCTACTCTGCTATTTCCTCGTTTTGCCATAACGGCAGCTTTAATAAGCAAAAGTCCGATACCAGTTGAAAGATTTCCAGAATCAATGATTGTCACCTTTTCTTCTAATTCCAGTTCCTCTACAGCCATTCGAAATACATTAACTGTGGTGGACATA
>CAZDAP010000283.1:0-1584 GCA_964503585.1 uncultured Lachnobacterium sp.
ACATTGATTCTACACATAGTTATTTATTCGCAAAAGCATAGTTTAACGAATAGTTTATATTTTCGTTCAATAAAACAAGGTTTAACGTATATTAATAAAGAAAACCCTTATTATATCGGAACAAAATAAAAAGGAAGCCTCTTTTCGAGAACTTCCTCTTTATTTTATTTGATATTTTATTTGAAATTATTATTTATCAGATACTTCAATTCCTGAAACTTTTTTAGCATCCATATATTTACGGAAATCTAAAATCAAGTCTACAGCATTATCTACTGAAATCTTACTAGTATTAATAGTTAAATCATAGCTAGATGTATCGCCCCATTTTTTGCTTGTGTAGTAATTATAGTAACTTGCTCGCTGTTTATCATTCTTTAAGATCATATCTTTTGCTTTGTTTTCTGTTAAATCTAAACGTTTGCTAACAATTTTAATACGATCCTCTAAATCAGCATGTACAAATACATTGATAACATCTGGATTGTTTGCTAAAGCATAGTCTGCGCAACGTCCAACAATGACACAAGATTCATTTTCAGCAATATTTTTAATGGTGTCAAACTGTGCCAAGAATACTTTATGATTCAGTGGCATATCTAAGAATGGCGTTGCAGCATAATTTCCTACAGAATATGTATCCATTACTAGAGAATATAAAAAACTATTGGATGGTTTTTCGTCGTGATTTTCAAATATTTCTTCACAGAAACCAGATTCTTTTGCAGCTTGCTGTAATAATTCTTTATCATAATATTTGATGCCAAGGCGTTCTGCAAGTTTTTGACCAACTACCAAACCCATACTTCCAAATTCTCTACCAATTGTATATATTTTATGTCCCATAAATTCAGCCCCCTTTTTATATGTGCAAATTATATAAATACTTTTATTTATTGTATCAAATTATCATCTAATTTTCAACTGTGATAGCAATTTTTCAAAATATTCTGGCAATGGTGCACTGAATTCCATATATTCATTTGTTGTTGGATGAATAAATCCAATTGTTTTTGCGTGAAGTGTCTGTCCACATAGGTTTTTAAAAGGTGTTTTACCACTAGCATAAAGATTATCTCCTAATAGAGGATGCCCTATACTTGACATGTGAACACGAATCTGGTGTGTACGTCCTGTTTCAAGTTTAAACTGCATATAAGTGTAATTTCCAAAACGTTCTAGTACTTTGTAATGTGTAATGGCAGGTTTACCGTTTTTTTCGTTAATGGCCATTTTTTTGCGTTCTAAAGGATGTCTTCCGATAGGACCTTCGATGGTGCCCTCATCTTCTTTTACATTTCCATAAACGATACCTTCATAAATGCGATTAACAGAATGAACCTTAATTTGTTCTGCAATTTGAACGTGACTATTATCATTTTTGCAGACAATTAAAGATCCCGTTGTATCCATATCAATTCGATGCACAATACCAGGTCTTATTTCGCCGTTTATGCCACTTAAACTGTCTTTACAGTGATACATAATAGCATTTACCAAAGTTCCGCTATAATGGCCAGCAGATGGGTGTACAACCATTCCCTTTGGCTTGTTTACAATAAGCAAATCATCATCTTCATATAG
>CAZDAP010000284.1:0-1578 GCA_964503585.1 uncultured Lachnobacterium sp.
CAGAAAAATTAGAACCAGAAAAAATAGAAAACTATATTCAAAAAGGGATTTCCGAAACTTTCTGGAAAGGACGTATGGAACTTATAAATGAAGAGCCATTTTTCATGATTGATGGAGCTCATAATTCTCATGGCGTGCATGCATTGGCAGAGAGTTTAAAGGGGTTATATCCAGGTGAAAAATTCCATTTTATTATGGCAGTGATGGCAGACAAAGATTATGAGCAGATGGTTGAAGAACTGTTGCCACTGGCTATCGATTTTATCACCGTAACACCAGAATCTAATCGTGCACTTCAGTCCAAAGATTTAGCAGAATGCATTCAGAGAAAAGGTGTAAAAGCCAGATTTGCAGAGGACATGGAAGCTGTGATTCGTCCACTTTTACCACAGAGACAAAGCATAAATGAAGGTGTTAGTTTGATAAAACCAACAGATGGAGAGACACATATTTATCTGCCTTATACAGGGAACAAAGTAATAGCTTTCGGTTCTTTGTATTTTATTGGTGCCATTGAAACTATGCTTGAAGAGAATAGAAGATGATGCAAGATAGAAATACAAGTTATATCACTTATAATTTTTTACCATAGCAAAATGACATGGAAAATATAGACAAATAAAAATCTTTGTAATAGAATGAACAAAGTAAAAGAAAAGACACGGCCATAACTGGCAAGTATATAGACCGCGTGCTAAGAGTTTGTGAGCAAACTCTTATTTAAAAAATTGGAGGAATGAATTATGGAAAAGAAAAATCTCGATTGGGCAAACCTTGGGTTTGGTTATGTAACAGCAGATTATCGTTATGTAGCTAATTATAAAGATGGAAAATGGGATGATGGTGAAATTACAACAGATGCAAACATCACATTGAATGAATGTGCAGGTGTATTCCAGTATGCACAGACCTGTTTTGAAGGTTTAAAAGCATATACAACAGAAGATGGTAAAATCGTATGCTTCCGTCCTGACTTAAACGCAGTTCGTATGATGGAAACCTGTGAGCGTTTAAAAATGCCTACATTCCCAGTTGACCGTTTTATTGATGCAGTAGAACAGGTTGTAAAAGCAAATGAAGCATGGGTTCCACCATATGGTTCAGGTGCAACACTTTACATCCGTCCATACATGATTGCAACAAATCCTGTTATCGGTGTAAAACCAGCAGAAGAATATCAGTTCCGTATTTTTGTAACACCGGTAGGACCATACTTCAAAGGCGGCGCTAAGCCACTTACGATCCGTGTTTCTGATTATGACAGAGCAGCTCCACACGGAACAGGTCATATCAAAGCTGGTCTTAACTATGCCATGAGTTTATATCAGATTGTAGACGCTCATGAAAAGGGATTTGACGAAAACATGTACTTAGATCCAGCTACTCGTACAAAAGTAGAAGAAACAGGTGGAGCAAACTTCATCTTCATCACAAAAGATGGCAAATTTGTTACCCCAAAATCAGACAGTATTTTACCATCTATCACAAGACGTTCTCTTATGGTAGTTGCTGAAAAATATCTTGGTATGGAAGTAGAACATAGAGAAGTTCTTTTAGAAGAATTAAAAGACTTTGCAG
>CAZDAP010000285.1:0-1570 GCA_964503585.1 uncultured Lachnobacterium sp.
CCACTTCAGCCAGGAGAAAAAATTACTGCCATGATTCCAATTAAAGAATATGAAGAAAATAAATATCTCTTCATGGCTACAAAACGTGGTATGGCAAAGAAAACACCTGTTACTGATTATGCAAATATTCGTAAAACTGGTCTTGGTGCAATTAACTTAAGAGAAGATGATGAACTCATTGAAGTAAAAATTACTGATAATACAGATGACATCTTGATGTTTACAAAATATGGACAGTGTATTCGTTTCCATGAAACAGATGTAAGAACAACTGGACGTACAACCATGGGTGTTATTGGTATGAACTTAGTATCTGGAGATGAAGTAATTGCAATGCAGACAGCTAGCCAGGGCGATTCTGTTATGATCGTAGCAGAAAAAGGTCTTGGTAAATGTACATTAACTACAGAATTTACTCCACAGAACCGTGGTGGTAAAGGTGTAAAATGTTACAAGATTACTGAAAAATCAGGTAACCTGATTGGAGTAAAAGCAGTAGGTGTAGATGATGAAGTAATGCTTATCAATACAGAAGGCATTATTATTCGTATCAAAGTAAAAGACACCGCTCTTCTTGGACGAGTAACTTCTGGCGTAAAACTGATTAATCTTAAAGAAGGTGTTACTGTAGCAAGTATTGCAAAAGTAAGAGAAGATAAATCACTTATAAATGAAGAAGTTGAAGAAGTTATAGAAGAAACAGAAAATGTAGAATCTACAGAAAATTCAGAAGAGACTTCATCTGAAGAATCATAAATTAAAATCTGAAATCGGCAGGCATTTGTCTGCCGATTTTTTCATATCCACCAATGGTAATTGGTGTTGGAATTGGAGGAACTACCACAGCATTAGCAGTTAATATTAATACTTTTCCAACTCATATTGCTGGTCTCCCGGTAGCTATCAATATTTGTTGTCATGTAAATAGACATTCCATTAGAGAAATTTAAAAAGTTTCTACTATATATAATTCTACTATATACTATATGGGACCATCTCCAGCCAGAAATGGAAAACCTATTGGTTCTGCTGGACCAACTACAGCAACAAAATGTATTACAAAATCAGAAATAGTATGTTATGAAGATTTAGGAGCGGAAGCAATTTTAAAAATAGAAATAGAAAAATTTCCTGTAATTGTGGTTGTAGACAGCTTTGGAAACAATTTATATGATCTATCAATCAATGAATTTTGTGTTTTAGATTAATACAAAATACAATATATTGTGATTTAAAATTTATTAGAAAAATAAATAAAAAAAATTAGTTTTTTTAATTGACAAACTGGATTCCTTTTAGTAGAATAAACAATGCGTCACGACGCAAGATAAGTTAATACTTACAAAATACCTTTGGAGAAGTACTCAAGTGGCCGAAGAGGTGCCCCTGCTAAGGGTATAGGTCGGGAGACCGGCGCGAGGGTTCAAATCCCTCCTTCTCCGCTCTTTTTTGAAAAAATTAAAAAAGATAAAAAATAGTATTGACAATACATTTTGTGTGTGATAATATAATCAGGCTGTCGCAAAAACAACAGCAACGAACATTGATAACTAAACAGTGAAAAACCTTG
>CAZDAP010000286.1:0-1566 GCA_964503585.1 uncultured Lachnobacterium sp.
CGAATAGGCAGATTATAAGGACATCTAGGTTCACAAGCACCACAATCAACACAAGCACTTGCTTTTACTGGTGTTGCATCATAACGGCTCTGTGCCCAATCCTGTAAACCATATCGATCATAATATCCCTCTAAGATAAATAAACCTGAGATACCGATTCCAGCAGAGCATGGCTGACAGTAGTTACAGCGACGGCAGAAGTTTGTACCGAGGGCTTCGCGGATTTCGTCCATTTTCTGCAAGTCTGCATCTGAGAATGGTGTCTTATTTTCTACTGCTGCCAAGTTTTGTTCGATTTCTTTCACATCATACATACCTGGAATGACAACAGAGACATCTGGATTGGCACAGATGAAGCGAAGTGCCAGTTCTGGGTCGTCAATAGCACCGCCAGCGAGAGGTTTCATAACGATAAAGCCGATATTTTTCTCTGTGCATTTACGCATGAGTTCTTCGCCTTGGCGTTCGATAATATTGTAAGGGAACATGATGGTTTCTACCCAATCGTATTGGATTGCTTTTTCAAAAATAGCAGTTGTGTGAGCAGTGACACCAATGTGCCCGATTTTTCCAGCGGCTTTTGCTTCCAGAAGAGCTTCTAATGCACCTCCTGGGGCGACTACCTGATCTAACTGTTCCGCAGTTGGATTATGTACCTGATACAAATCAATGTAATCGGTCTTTAAATTGTTTAAACTGATGTCGATATCAGCAGCCATGGCATCTTTGGTGCGTGACATACTCTTTGTAGCCAATACAAATTTGTCACGTAATCCCTCTAAGGCATAGCCTAAAAATTCTTCACTAACTGTATAGCCTCTGGCTGTATCAATGTAGTTGATGCCTTTTTCAACCATTGCCCGTATCAAAGTTTTTGTTGTTTCTGCATCTACTTTCTGAATTGGGATTCCACCGAATCCGAGACGAGAGATTTTTAATCCTGTTTTTCCAAGTGTTACGTATTCCATATAGTTACCCTTCTTTCCGTTAATTACATTTTCTTTTAAACATTGTCCAATAAAAAGTGGCTAACACATGCAATTGAGTTGTCGTACCACAATCATAATGTAACTTTAACGTTAGTTTAAATTCATGATAGCATGGCAGAAAAATGAAAGCAAGAGCCGTATGAATGATTGTGAAGCAGAGTATGAGTAGTTGATGGATAAATACGTTTTGTTTCTGCACATACTATCCCTGAGGTGATAGCATGAATAAAAAGCAACTTGAAAAGAAAGAACAGCAGCGCAATCAAAACAAATTTAATAGTGTGACACAAAAGGTAAAACCAGAAAATCAAAATCAGGCACATAATGTCCGTTCAGAAGCGGTAGAACCAAAGATTCGACAGGTATAACAGAACAGAACGTTGAAAGGGAGGCACTTCATAGAAGAAGTTGTCTCTCTTTTTTGTTGCATAAGCATGCCGATGTGAACATCAAGTGGGTATTCATCTTGACAATCGTAAAAAAAGATTGTTATAATACTACCAACCTACTCGGTAGGTATGCAAACGAAAGGAAATAACGATTATGGCTAATTATAAATTTGAAACACTTCAACTTC
>CAZDAP010000287.1:0-1531 GCA_964503585.1 uncultured Lachnobacterium sp.
AAGAGCCTGTGATTTCGACAGATTATGCATTTTATTTGGAAGAGCAGAATTATTATGATTATTGGTACTACGGAAGTGTACAATTTAATGAAGACCTTGCGCTCGTGTTTGAGTGGGATGAAACCATGCAAATGGACAATTTACATGGCCTTGCTCTAGCTGCACAGGAATTGTATAACAGCATAGGACCATCCGAACGTGTGGAAGAAATCATTTTTCTAAAGGATTATGAAGATTATTATCATTTTTCGGTATCTGTAGCTAGCGATTTCGATACGAAAAAGAATATGGAACAACTGTATTTTGATATGGATGAATACTATTTAGAAAGTGAATTAAATTATGCAGAGAGTCGAACAAATAAGAATTACAGTTATTCGGGTGAACTGATCAATAAACTGAAAAAACAGCAGGAATGGTTAGCGGTTTTTCGAGAATTCTTTAAAATTCCAATTTTAGAGAATGAAGTGTGTGCTATTTCTATGGAAAAGGATGCCAATGGAAATTTACTGGGCTGGGGGATGGCGACAGCAAGCAGTGGCTCTGGAACTGGTGATGTAGATATTCCAGATGTGTCAGGAGAGGAAGGATATGATTCTTTTCGTTTTGACATGAAAAGCGTTGTTTCCAATGGAGAGGCTTACTTTACCTTTAATACGCATAGTTTCAACGGAGTGGTGGTAGATACCAGTCTGATTCCAGGTGGATATGGTATTTATCATTTTCCATATGATGCGTCAAAGAATGAGATTTATCCAGAAAAACTACAGATGGTATATGCACTAGATCCAAATACCTTTGTACATGATTTGACCATAGATATTAGTGGAGAACACCTGCTTCTCTTTACAGAAGAGGATGATGGTATTTATATGTCTGTCATTGATGTTGCTACCATGACTCTGGAAAATAAGCTGCTTGTTAGTGGATTAGGAGAAGATGATACTTTTTATGGTATCGAGACGTATTCACTTTTCGAGGACTACATGGTGATTGTTACCTATGGTGAGCTAGTGGTAATTACCATAGATGAGGATGGAAATTACAAAAGAGAGTTTGACGTTTCAAAGGAAAAATATTATACAGACGAAACGGGATATCGGCAGATTGGAGAACCAGATACGGTATACGATTGGGATGGAGAACGTTTATTGCTTGCGGACAATTTTTATAATATCAATGGATATACGAGCTGTAACTTCTATGTAGCCGTAGTGGATGCAAATGGCCTGCAGTTTTTTGCAACATATGACAGTTCTTTACAATCAACAGTTTCTACGGATGCAAATGGGTATACAAATGTAAATTATGACCATTGCCGTCCAGCAGATGATGAAGCAATGACGATTAGTTGGTAATGGACGAATTGTACACAACATGCTAAAATGGATTATGATAGAGCAAATCGTGATGGAATGAGTAACATTATAGAAGAACGAGGTATGTATAATGAAGATTGGGGTTTTAGGAACAGGTGGAATAGTAAAGTCTGTTACACCAACCTTGCAGCGCATGGAGAATATGGAGTGCT
>CAZDAP010000288.1:0-1514 GCA_964503585.1 uncultured Lachnobacterium sp.
CACAGATATTTTGATGTAAATATCAAAATGCCAAAGAAATTAAACTTTTTTGAAAGTGCTATCCGTAATCTTTTAAAAGAATACATTGAACGTGGTAAAGTAGATGTGTTTATCAGTTATGAAGATTACAGCGAAGATAATTTTGCATTGAAATACAATGCAACACTGGCTGGCGAATACTTAAAACATTTAAGAGATATGGCAGAACAGTTTGGATTGGACGATGACATTCGTGTCAGCACTTTATCCCGTTATCCAGAAGTTCTCACTATGGAAGAACAGGGAATCGACGAAAAAGAACTTTGGGCTGATTTAGAAATTGCACTTCGTGGTGCTTGTGAACAGTTTGTAGAAAGTCGTATTCGTGAAGGTGAAAACTTACGTAAAGACCTTTGCGACAAATTAGACAATATGCTTGGATATGTCGATTTTATCGAAGCAAAATACCCAGTAATCATGAGCGATTATCGTACTCGTTTAGAGGATAAAGTTCGTGAACTTCTTGGAGACAGACAGATTGATGAAGGTCGAATTGCTACAGAAATCGTTATTTATTCAGATAAAATTTGTGTAGATGAAGAGACAGTAAGACTTCGCAGCCACATCCAGTCTGTAAAAGATACTTTAAATACTGGTGGAAGTTGTGGTCGTAAACTTGATTTTATTGCGCAGGAAATGAATCGTGAAGCAAACACCATTCTTTCAAAAGCAAATAATTTGGAAATTTCTGATACAGGTATCAATTTAAAAACTGATATCGAAAAGGTAAGAGAACAGATACAAAATATTGAGTAATAGTTGGCGAAACACCAATCAAACGAGCGAACTTGTTCGCGAGTTTGGGCAAGCAGTTTGAAACATATTTTTATGGGGGGACATATGAAAGGAATATTAGTAGTAGCTTCTGGTTTTTCTGGTGCTGGCAAAGGTACTATTATGAAGAAACTTATGAGCGAACATGGTGAAGATTATGCATTATCTATTTCAGCAACTACGAGAAATCCTAGACCAGGCGAAGAACATGGAAAAGATTATTTCTTTTTAACAACAGAAGAATTTGAAGCCATGATTGAGCGTGATGAACTTGTAGAATATGCGAAATATGTTAGCAATTATTATGGAACACCACGAGCTTATGTGGAAGAACAGTTAAATGCGGGAAAAAATGTTATTCTTGAAATTGAGATTCAGGGTGCATTAAAAATCAAAGAGAAATTCCCAGATACCGTACTGATGTTTATTACTGCACCTAGTGCAGAAGAATTAAAAGGACGCTTGATTGGACGTGGTACAGAAACTCAGGATGTGATTGATGCCAGAATGAGTCGTGCATATGAAGAATCTTTAGGCGTTGAGAACTATGATTATTTAGTGGTAAACGATGATTTGGATGATTGTGTTGCATTGGTAAATGATATCATTTCCAAAGAAAAAGCACAGGACACCGATGACATGTCGTCACATCGTGTATCAGCTAATATAGATTTTATTAATAATATGAGAAAAGAGCTTTT
>CAZDAP010000289.1:0-1507 GCA_964503585.1 uncultured Lachnobacterium sp.
ACACTCATTACTAACTGTTTCCTCCTTAATATATATGAATACAAGCATTTTTTATTTCGAACGATGGTTTTCATGTACATAGACTCCCACCATCGCAATCATTTAAGGATTATAGCATAGGATTGGTGAAAATACTAGTGTTTTTTCTAAAAAACGTAGGATTTATCGATGGATATACATCCACGACATCTCGTCTTCTCCGTCCCCCTGTGCCATACAGAAGACCTCCTAAGCATAGCGTTCATAAAAAATTGAGATTTATAACTTATTGTATGTATACAGATTCATACAATTTTGAACCATAGTCTATTATCTCTAACAACTCATTTCGTTCTGATGCACTGAGAATTTGCTCTCTTGTAAACAACCCTTCTTCATCTTTTCTTATGATTTTTATGTTTTCATTATTACTCATTCCGTATTGATTAAAATGAATCAAAATATCTTCACCATTCAGTTTTGTGTAGCACTTCACTTGCTTAGCATGGAAATCTGTCGAAAAATCCAAAAATTCTGGCATAGTCTGATTAGGCAATGCAAAATAAGTATCTTCATCATAACTAATAATATAATAGCCACCTTTCGCGCATGTTTCATCTACACTATATTCATATTGCTCAAGCCCTTCAATAAATTTTCCTTCAACAGTGCTCTTGCAATTATTCCATACTATAAACCAACCAATTGCCAAAAGCAAAAGAATACCTAATATCACAATTAATATTCGTATGATATATCTTGCCCATTTTATTTCCCTATTAAGTTTTCTAGTCATTTTTGAATCCTCCTTAAGCATTTTATCAAGAGAAATATCAAAGGTATCACTGATTTTAACCAAAGTCAGCAAATCTGGATAACTCTTCTCATTCTCCCAATTTGAGACTGTCTGTCTTGTAACATTAAACTGTTTAGCAAATTCGTCCTGCGTAAGATTATTTTCTTTTCTAATATTGAGAATTGTCTTACCTAACTGCATTACATTTCCTCCTTTCAGTCTCATTATGCATTTGAATACCGTAAATGACTAGCAACCGGTGTTTTACATTATTAATAATCCAACGCAAAGAATCTTTGCGCTATGTAAATCTCTTTAATCATTTAAGATTTTCTCCATCCCAACCTTCTGTGGCACAAGTCCACATTTTTCATAAAACTTCATGGCACTTTCATTGCAAGACCAAACGTTAAGGGTTACATTATAGCAGCCACTTTCTTTTGCAAAGGAAAGAACATATTCGTATAACTGCTTTCCGATATGCATGCCACGTTTCTCTTCGTCCACGCACAAATCATCTATGTATATCGTTTTGATATCCGTCAAAATATTGTTATCGATGTGCTGAATAAATTTGCAAAATGCATAACCCAGCACTTCGTCATTTTCATCTACACCTACAAAAATTGGGGACATATCATCTGCAATAATTTCCGCTAATTCTTCATCCGTATATTTCTTTGCATTTGGTTTAAACAGATCTGGTCTGCCATTGTGATGCACCATAAGCAC
>CAZDAP010000290.1:0-1504 GCA_964503585.1 uncultured Lachnobacterium sp.
ATGGCACCACTTTCTTTTTTCTCACGAATCCAATCTAAGATGCCCATATCTACTAATTTTTCCCATGTCTTTACATCGTTTAACATGTGCATGAGATAATAGTCGATATAATCCGTACGAAGTCTGGAAAGTTCTTCCTGAAAACACTTCTCTATACTTTCCATGGAGTGCATGAGATAATGTGGAAGTTTCGTAGCAATATTTATGTTTTCACGGATACCATTCTTCTCAAAAATCTTACCGATGGCAGCTTCGCTACCACCATATATGTAAGCGGTATCATAATAATTGACGCCCATTTCATAGGCTGCCATAAGTTCTTTTTCGGCTTTGTCCATATCAATGGCGCCTGCAGTTTTGGTAAAACGCATGCAGCCATAGCCTAGTACGGATAATTTGTTGCCGTATTTGTCGTTGCGGTATTGCATATTATATTTCCTCTCCAAAATATTTCTTCCTATTTCCATTTATCTTATCATAACTGTAAACAAAGACACAACTAAGTTATATCCTTCTCCTCTAAAATGTGATACTATTTTCATAACACGATTAGGAGGAAACGATATTGATTCAAAATTATTTAGATAAAGCCGTATCCTATGGCAAACAATTTGTAACAGAAGGCGCTGCTGCCTCTTACATTCCTGAGCTTTCCAAAGCAAATATTCAGCACGTAGGTATCTGCGTAATGAAACCAAATGGGGATATTTTTTCTTCTGGAGATGCTGACCAATATTTCACGATTCAAAGCATTTCCAAAATCATGACACTTGCCATTGCGCTTCAGACTCACGGTTATAATGAGATTTTTAATAAAGTGAAAATGGAACCTTCAGGTGACGCATTTAATTCCATTGTAAAATTAGATACTGACGGACATATTCCTTTCAATCCAATGATTAACTCTGGAGCCATCGTTATCACCAATTTTTTACAACCACATTTTTCTTTTGAGGAATTGTTGGAACATATGAAAATCCTCTGCATGGATGATTCACTAACCCTTAACCAGGCAGTATACGAATCAGAACGCTCTACTGGATTCCGTAATCGTTCCATTGCATATCTACTAAAAAGTAAAGATGTTATTACTGGAGAGGTGGAAGACACGTTGGACCTTTATTTCAAACTGTGTTCCATTCAGGTTACTGTAAAAAGCCTTGCTGGATTTGGATTACTTCTTGCTAACAATGGCGTGCATCCTTTTACTGGCGAAAAGTTAATGGAACCACATGTAGCGAAAACCATCAAAACCTTGATGCTCACCTGTGGAATGTACGATGGTTCCGGAGAATTTGCGGTGAAAATCGGAATGCCAGCAAAGAGTGGTGTTGGTGGCGGAATTTTGTCTTTCGTAAACGCCAAAGCTGGAATCGGTGTTTTCGGACCATCCCTTGACGAAAAAGGGAATAGTGTTGCAGGTGTGAAAATGCTAGAATACCTATCCCAAGAACTTCATCTTCATATTTTTGATACGAATCCTTGTATCTAAAAAGCACAAAAG